>DAOVUU010000305.1 GCA_030632405.1 Desulfobulbaceae bacterium
CATCATTCTTTAATCCCCGGAACATTTCATTATTTCCGCAAAATATACGAAAAATATTCTGTGGTAAAAACAAAATGAAGATTCTTTGTTTTCTGCCAGGATGCTTGAAAATTGAAGAAGAATCGCTGCGCAGATTATATGTGTGGTTAATGATACCCTGGTTGGGAATGCTATTGCTTGGGATAGAGAGCGGTCTCGCTGCCTCAACGTCTGTTTACATATTTGGTTCATATTTCATCGGTTTTGTCTCTTTGATTCCACATGGCATAATAGAAATCCCAACTATTTCGTTTGCAGGGGCGATAACTTTTTCTGGGCATTTATTAATCAAAGAAAAGGCCATAAGGAATATCCCAGATGAAATATTTGAAGATGTTGAAAAATTCAAACGTGAAGTTCCTTTAAAAACAATTATTCCAATCATTGTATTCTGTCTGTTAATCGCCGGACTGGTTGAAGGTCACATAACGCAGAATATTTTAGATGCCTTGCTTGAATAACCGACAGTTTTTCTATGCTGTTTGAGCTTATCAGGATTTTTACGACGCCATCAGTTTTAACCATGTAAAATTGTATATATAAAACCCCGATACGAGTTGAAGTATCAGTAAAGGGATGATACTCTCATATGAGTCGAGTTGCCGTTTCGAACTGATTCTCCTACAACCAATGAGAGCTTACCATGGCCGTACTTGATAAAATTTTTAAGGCCGCAGTTGATTTCCGGGCGTCTGATGTCCATATCGCTCCGGGTGAACCTTTTATGATCCGCCGTATGGGGCAGATCGTTAAATTGAAGAGCCAAAAACTCTCTGCACAGAACACCAGACAGATTATCAGCGAAATTCTTTCTGAAGATCAAAAACAGGCGCTCAAGGACAAACTGCAGCTTGATCTTGCCTATGAAATCAAAGGGCTGGGACGGTTTCGAGGCAGTGTGATGATGCATAACAACGGCCTGGGTGCCGTGTTTCGCATCATCCCACAGAAAATCCCTACCCTGCTGGAAATTGGCATGCCGGAGGTAGTCTTCAAAATCCTTGATAATCACCAGGGGTTAATTCTGGTGACCGGTGCTTCAGGTCATGGCAAATCCACTACCCTTGCGGCAATGGTAGATCACCTCAATACCGTCCGATCCCACCATATCCTTTCCGTTGAGGACCCTATTGAATTTATTCACCCATTAAAAAAAGGTGTCGTCAACCAAAGACAACATGGCAGAGATACCCTTTCCTATTCCAATGCCCTGAAAGGTGCACTGCGCCAGGACCCTGACATAATAGTAATTGGAGAATTAAGGGATCTGCAAACAATATCTCTTGCTATTTCCGCCTCTGAAACAGGTCATCTCGTTATTGGAACCCTCGCCACTTCAAATGCATCGAAAACCATTGACCGTATTCTTGCCTCTTTTCCACCGGGTGAGCAATCCCAGATACGGGCCATGCTGTCCGAATCTCTGAAGGCTGTGATTACTCAGCGCCTGCTTCCCGCTGCAGATGGCAAAAAAATGGAAATGGCACTGGAGATTCTTGTCGGTACTCTTTCTGTTGGAAACCTGATTAGAGACAACAAAACTTTTCAAATGGCATCCGTTATGCAGCTGGGTAAAAATATTGGCATGCAGCTTATGGATGATTCTATCGTTACGCTCTTTCAGGAGGGAAAAATCTCACGAGAGACTGCAATTGTAAACATCGATAATAAAAAGCTGATCCCGGCAATTTCTGATCAAAAGGATGGTATGGGTATGCCTTCAAGGAGTGAAAATGGCAAAGATTGATACCTTTTTTACAGAAATGAAAGAACAGGGAGCCAGTGATCTGCACATGGTGGTGGGATTTCCTCCACTGCTGCGACTCAATGGTGAATTAATCCCCCTTGAGCGTCAACCCGTCCTTACGGCTGAATCAAGCAAAGAGATCCTTTTTGAAATTCTCGCCCCTGGCCAGCAGGCTCAGGTTGAAAAAAACAGAGATTTTGATATGGCCTATGAGCTCGAAGGGATAGGCCGCTTTCGTTGCAATATTCTTTATCAGCACAGAGGCATTGGCGGAGTATTTAGAATTATCCCTACGAAAATTCTCACCATTGATCAACTCAATCTTCCCGATATCGTCCGCTCAATAGCTGGCTATACCAGAGGCCTGGTACTGGTAACAGGACCAACCGGCAGTGGAAAATCAACAACACTGGCGGCGATTGTCGATTATATTAATGATAATTGGGCAAAACATATCATAACAATTGAAGATCCATTGGAATTTGTCCATCCAAACAAAAAATGTATCTTCACCCAGCGTGAGATAGGCAGCCACGCAAGGAGCTTTGCTGATGCTCTGATGGTTGCCAGTCGTGAAGATCCGGATATCATTCTGGTTGGTGAAATGAGAGATCTTGAGACCATCTCTCTTGCTCTCACCTGTGCTGAACTGGGCATTCTTGTCTTTGGCACCCTCCACACAAACAGTGCCTCCAAGACCATTGACCGAGTCATTAATGCCTTTCCTGCTGATCAACAGAGTCAGACCCGCAGTATGCTTTCTGAATCACTCAAGGCAGTTGTTGCTCAGCAACTACTCAAGACAAAGGATGGCAGAGGGAGATGTGCTGCACTTGAGATTCTGATCGGGTCCAATGCACTTGCCTCGATAATCCGGGAGGGAAAAATTAACCAGATTAATTCCCTCATTCAGACAGGTACCAGGCAGGGAATGCAGACAATGGATCAACACCTCATGAAACTCTTTGAAGAGGAAAAAATAACTGCAGAAGCAGCTTATGAGAAGGCTTTGGACAAAAATATATTTCTAAAACTCTTTGATGAGCCACCCTTAACTGGTTAATTTAATATCCGTTTCAGTATGGTAAACTACCACAAAATTATTACCCTGGATTGAACAATGCAAGAAACAGAAACTACACAAGTTGTTATAGTGACAAAGAACCTTCGAATAGAAGGAGAGATCAACCTCTATTCCGGAAGTCGACTCACAGATTACATGAACAAGGCTGAACAATTTATTGCTGTAGTCAACGCCAGAGTAACAGATCATGACGGTAGAAAATTGACGTCAGGTTCCTTTTTAAATCTCAATCTGAGAAATGTTGAGGTGATAATGCCTGTAGACAATACCGATTAACTGTATTTTCTGTCCATATGATATTCATGTCAAGGCAGCACTTGCAGGACATCTCAGGGCATGCCCTCCCGCCTGACTCAAGGTTTGCTTCGGCCTCTGTTAAGTTTTTTGTTTCATTGTCCCCCTCAAGGGGGTACTGGACAGAGTGACAGGATTTCTGGAGTAAGATACTAATCAGTAATGAGGCACATTATGGGCAGCAAATTACAAAATATCAAATTTTCAATACCTTGGAATCTATTTCTTCTGACAGTGGGTGCAGTGATATTTGTTATCGGGATAAATGGAATCATCATCCATCACACCTTTATCCCCGGTGGGTTATACGGTATGTGTCTGTTTATTTTCTACAAGACAGACTTGCTCTCTCCCGGTTTCTGGTATCTGCTCATCAACTTGCCCCTTTGCATACTCGGCTGGATGCTGGTAAGCAGAAGATTTGTTCTCTATACGTTATACTCCGTACTTGTAATTACATTGACGTCAGAGCTTATCACGATCGATCTGGGTATTCACGAACAGATTTATGCAGCCATTGCTGCCGGGTTTATCTGTGGAGCTGGCTGTGGTATTATGTTAAGATCACTAGGTTCTGCCGGCGGTCTTGATGTCATTGCCATCATTTTCAATAAGTATTTTAACTTCGGCATCGGCAAAACTTTTCTGATGTTCAACCTCGCTCTTTTCTCCCTGGTCATCTCCAGTTATAGTGCCGATATTTTTATTGCGTCCATCATCCTCACCTTTGTAACATCCAATGCACTTGATTATTTTCTCTCACTTTTTAACCAGCGGAAAATCGTTTATGTAATCAGTGAGTCTTCCAAGGAAATCGCCAAGACAATTATGAAGGAGATGAAAATCGGTGCAACCTTTATCAAGGGCAGAGGTGCATATTCAGGAAGGGACAAGGACATCCTGATGGCCATCACCAACAACATTCAGCTGAAACGGTTTGAAGAGACTGTATTCACAATCGATTCAGATGCCCTTTTAGTAGTCGAAAACAGCTATGATGTGATTGGTTCAACCTTTAAAAAACGAAAAATTTATTAATCA
>DAOVUU010000062.1 GCA_030632405.1 Desulfobulbaceae bacterium
CATGGATCTTTATCAAAAATGAGATCGAGTTTGGCGGAACCACTCTGCTTTCACTTCCTGTCTGGGTCTGGAATATCATCTTTCCCATCACCTTCGGTCTGATGACTGTCAGGTACGGGATACGCTTCGTCATCAATTTCCGTGGTCATTTCCGCTCCCTCTCTCAAAAAAGGGGCCAAAATCAATGAATACCCTTAAGGTTATCACCCTGATTCTGGCACTGCTGCGGACGCCCCTGTTTCTTGTAATATCAGCTCTGGCTCTGATCTCTTTTTATGCAGCGGAGATCGATATTTCAGTTGTCATTATCGAGATGTCCAGACTGGCCGATACTCCACTGCTCGTCTCCCTGCCGCTCTTTATCTTTGCCGGTATCCTTCTCTCAGAAAGCAAAGCCCCTCTGCGTATATTAAAGTTTTCCCGGATTTTTCTCGGCTGGCTGCCCGGCGGACTCGCCGTGATCACCCTTCTGGTCTGTGCCCTCTTCACCGCTTTTACCGGAGCATCCGGCGTCACAATCTTTGCCCTTGGCGGCCTGCTGTTGCCCGCACTTTTAAAGGACGGGTATTCCGACCGTTTTTCCATGGGACTTATCACCTCATCCGGCAGTCTGGGCCTCCTCTTTCCTCCCAGCCTGCCTCTGATACTCTACGGTGTAATAGCAGAATCGAGGATAGATCATCTCTTTCTCGCCGGAATCCTGCCGGGAACGCTCATGCTGATCCTCCTTGCAGGGTATTCGATGACCAGAGAACGCAGCCGGACGGTTATTAAAAAAGCATACTCCTCCAAAGAAATATTAAACGGTCTGCGTGAAATCGCCTGGGAGATCCCCCTGCCCTTTATTCTGCTGGGGGGCATCTATGGCGGCATCTTTGTCCCCGGAGAAGCTGCTGCTGTCACAGCCTTCTACGTTCTCGTTGTTGAGCTCTTCATCCATAGAGACATTTCCATCAAAGCCCTGCCGGGTATCATGTCCAAATCCATGGTACTTTTCGGAGGAATCCTTGTCATCCTTGCAGCCTCTATGGCATCCACCAATTACCTGATCGATCAGGAGGTCCCCACACGTCTTTTTGAATATATCCAGACCTATGTTGACAGTAAATATACCTTTCTACTCCTTCTGAATATCTTTTTGCTTATCGTTGGGGCCATGCTCGATATTTTTTCCGCCCTGGTGCTTATCGTACCGCTCATCCTGCCTATTGCAATTGGTTACGGTGTTGACCCCGTCCACCTGGGTATTATTTTTCTCACCAATCTGCAGATTGGCTACTGTACCCCTCCCGTAGGGTTGAACCTCTTCCTCGCCTCATACCGCTTTGACAGACCGATTACCGAACTCTACCGCTCGACCTTACCATTTCTCGGTTTACTCCTGATCACCCTGGTAATAATCACTTATTTCCCCTGGTTGAGTCTCTTTCTTATTCAAATTTTAGGATAAAAATGTTTCGTTTCCTCCACACGGCAGACATACATCTTGACAGCCCTTTAAAGGGGCTGGAAGTTCATGAGGACGCACCTGTTGAAAGCATTCGAGGGGCGACAAGGCGGGCGTTTGATAATTTAATTGACCTGGCCATTGAAGAGAAAATTGATTTTGTAGTGATTTCCGGGGACCTGTATGACGGTGACTGGAAGGACTACAACACCGGACTTTTTTTTGCCGGCCGAATGGGTAAACTGGACAAGGCCGGGATCAAAGTATTTATTGTATCAGGCAACCACGATGCAGCCAGTCGTATTACCAAAGCCATGCCTCTACCTGGCAATGTAACTCTCTTTTCACACAAAAAACCGCAGTCCGTGATGCTCGAGGAGTTTGGCGTTACTATCCATGGTCAGAGCTACCCTTCCCGATCTGTGACAGAAAACCTGGTATCACACTACCCGCAGTACGATCCCCATTCTTTCAATATCGGACTGCTTCACAGTTCTCTGACCGGCCGCGAAGGCCATGAAAATTATGCCCCATGCACTATTCATGATCTACATTCCAAAGGTTATGACTACTGGGCTCTGGGCCATATCCACCAACGTGAAATTGTCTCTGAAGATCCCTGGATTGTTTTTTCAGGTAATATCCAGGGGAGGCATATCAAAGAAACCGGTTCTAAAAGTGCTACCTTGGTTACGGTGGAAGATGGACACATAATTGAAGTAGCGGAACGTGACCTTGAAGTGCTGCGCTGGTCTCTCTGCCGACTGGATCTGTCAGAATGTGAGACCAGCGAGAGTATTTATGAAGCTGTTCGACAGCTATTTGAGCAGGAGCTGGATCTGTCAGAAGGAAAACCCCTGGCCCTGCGCCTGATTTTGGTTGGCGAATCCCCGATTCATACTCAACTCCTTGAACGTACTACTCAATGGACCGAGGAATTTCGCGGTATTGCCTCCACTCTCGGTGATGTATGGCTGGAAAAAGTGCAATTCCAGACAAGTCGAAAAGTGCTCCTGGAGAAAATTATCGGTGAAGATTCACCTGTTGCCGGATTAATACAGTCTATTAAAGTTTTGGAACTGGATAGCGGTTCCCTCTTGGAACTCGTGCCGGAACTGACTGTATTGAAAAGCAAGTTGCCGGCCGAAATACACATCACAGATGAGCCTTTCCTTGACACTTCTCCTGAAAAAATCACAGAGTTATGCACCGAAGTGGAGGAACTGCTGATTTCAAGGCTTCTCCAGCATGGAGGAAACAGATGAAATTAAAACTCCTCGAATTAAAGGCCTTTGGGCCTTTTACCGGACATACTTTAGTGTTTAATTCCGAAGAACCGGGCCTTCATATCATTTTTGGCCAGAACGAGGCAGGAAAAAGCAGTGCCCTGCGGGCACTCAAAGCCCTGTTCTATGGTTTTCCTCAACAGACACCCGATAATTTTCTCCACAGCTATGATCAACTGCTGGTGGGCGGCTGCCTTAAAAACCGTAATGGTGATGAGATTTATTTTCAGCGCCGAAAAAAGCGTATCGGCAGTATCATCGATGCACAGGGAAATCCTCTCGGTTCAAAAGAACTGCTGCCTTTCCTCCAAGGCGTAGAACCGGAAATTTTCGAATCACTCTACGGCATTGACCATGAATCCCTCATCCGGGGTGGTGAGGAAATTCTCGCCCAGAAGGGAGAAGTTGGCCAGGCCCTGTTTGCTGCCGGCGCCGGGATCACATCATTGAGGGAGGTCATTGACCAGCTTGAAAAAGAAGCCGCTGAATTGTTCAAATCGAAAGGGCAAATACAAGAGATCAATAAAGGTATCAGGAAATTTAAAGATCTTAAAAATGAGGCAAGAATCGCCAACCTTTCTATCAAAGAATGGCAGGATCATCAAAACACTTTACGACGTGCCGACGCGGAACGAACCGATCTTGAAAAAGAACGAGATAATAAACACAAAGAATTACGACACCTTCAGCGGCTGGAACAGGCCATCCCTGAACTTGCGTCTTTAAAAGCATGGCAGGATCAACTGCGCACCCTGGGGAAAGTGACACTCCTTCCCCCAGATTTTACGGAAAAACACCAGGAAATTGGCCAGGAAATACGTGATGCCGGGTCTCAACTCCAAAGAAACCTGGACCGGCTTGAACAGATTATAAAG
Source organism: Desulfobulbaceae bacterium (assembly GCA_030632405.1). Lineage (GTDB taxonomy): Bacteria > Desulfobacterota > Desulfobulbia > Desulfobulbales > Desulfocapsaceae > Desulfomarina. The sequence continues at coordinate 3,609 of DAOVUU010000062.1, forward strand.
AAGCGTAAGGATATCTCGTTTAATACAGAGCTCCTGAACCGGGCTGATTTGGTGGATGATCTACATCAGCGACTTGGTGAATACAACAAAGGACAGAGGGATAAGCCTAAAATAGATGGTATACGTATAGGTCTACGAAGAGAGGCAGCTCTTTTACTCAAGCAGGTGAGACCGGATGTTCTGCTGGAAAATGTGGAGATGCTGCGCCCTGTTTTGACCAAAAAAAGAACAATACAGGCACTGACCACACAGTATGAAGTAAATAACCAGCAGTTAAAACAAGCACGGAAAAAGAACACGGTTGCTGAACAGGAGCTCGAAGAGGCAAAAAAAAACCTGGCGACTCCAATGGAGAGTAAAGATCCTCGGGGGCTTCACCGGGCTGTAAAGCTGGTGCAAAAGGCCGGCGATATTGATACCTCTCTTGAACAGGAACACAATGAGGTTGAACAGGGGAAAAAAGAATGTTTAGCAGAACTCAAACAAATTGGTTTCCAGTCCGAAGATCTTCCTCTATTCATGGAAATACCCTTGCCATTTCCTGAAACAGTACTGCGCTTTGAGAAAGAATACAGCGATATTGCTGAGAAAACTCGTGAGCAGAAAAAAGATCGGAGCAATAGTGTAAGGGAATTAAAACATGCAACAGCTGAAATTAAAAAAGTAGAGTATGCCGGCAATATTCCTTCGGAAGAAGAATTGACTCTCAGCCGTGAGAAAAGGGAACAAGGCTGGAAGCTCCTGCGATACCAATGGATTGATGGAAAAGATGTGACTGTGGAGAGTACGGTCTATGACCCCCAAAAGCCACTTCCTGATGCCTATGAAGGGTATGTAAACCAAGCGGATTTGATTAGTGACCGGCTGCGCCGTGAAGCGGAACGAGTGGCCAATAGAGCTACCCTTCGTGCCCAGGTGGAAACATTGGAAGAAATCCTGGTAAATAACGAAAATCGCCGGGAAACTCTCAATCAGTGTGCAGAAAACCTCGATATCGCCTGGTCCAAAATCTGGGAACCTGTGGGAATAACCCCGTTATCTCCAAAGGAAATGAGTGGGTGGCTGACTGAAACTGATAAGCTCCGATATAAGCTGGGTGATATTCTCAAAAAAGAATATGCTGCCATTCAGGATGCCAAACGACGACAGGATCTCAGACAAACTCTATTAAAAGAACTTGAGGCTATTGGTGAAACAGAATACCCCATCAGCGACACTCTTGGGTCAATCCTGATCTTTGCTGAAACTATTCTTGAAACAATGGCCGACCAGAGCATGTATCAAGAAAAAATCAAAGAACAGAGGAAGAAGGCACAACAGACTTTAGACCAGACCGGGGCAGATTTAAACACAAACCTTGAAGCTCTGGCCGAGTGGCGGGAGCAATGGAAAGAAGCTCTTTCCGGTTTGGGTCTGACCGGTAAAATTTCCATCCTCGAAGCTCTTGATCTTGTCGAAATTTTACAGAAGTGCTTCGACAAGGTGAAAGAGGCTGATGATATTAGAAAGCGTATTGACGGCATTGACAGTGATGCAGCAGAGCTTGCAGATGACGTCAAGAACCTGCTCAAAAAAGTAGCTCCGGACATGCTGGCACTACCTCTTGACCAGGCGATCCTGCAGTTGCGGGCCATGCTCAGTCAAGCTCAGAAAGACAGTATTCTTTATGACAAACTATCTGAAGAATTGGATGGACTGCAGTTAGAGGTAGCAGCCGCTGAAAAAACCGTGCAAAATGCAGATGAACAAATGGCTGAACTCCTCCAGATCGCAAAATGCAAAAAGCCGGAGGAGGTGGCGGCTGTCATTGCTCAGTTCACAGAATATCAAAGGCTGCAGGAGAAAATTTCTGATAGTGGAGCAACCCTGGCTAAAATAGGACTCGGTGTGTCAGTTGAAGAGCTCGCCAGACAGGCCGCACTGGTTGACATCGATGAATTACCCCATCAGTTTAAATCCTTACAGCAAGACATCGATGAAAGAATAAACCCTGGTATCAATGCAATTTCTCAGGTGATTGGAGAGCAGACCACCAAGCTTGCCGCCATGGATGGCAGCGCCAGGGGAGCTGAAATCGCAGAGAAAATGGAACAGGAACTGGCCAGGATACGACGGCTGGCAGAGAGATATGCACAGGTGAAACTGGCTTCTAAAATTCTGCAGCAGGAAATCGAACGATACCGGGAGGAGCACCAGGATCCTGTGTTAAAGATTGGTTCAAGATACTTTGCCGATTTGACCATGAATTCTTTTAAAGGTCTGAAAACCGATGTGGACGACAAAGGTGATCCCGTTCTTGTCGGCATTCGACCCGACGACACCTGGATAACTGTTGATGGAATGAGTGACGGTACCCGTGACCAACTCTATCTGGCTCTGCGCCTTGCCACACTTGAGTCTCGACTTGATAACAGCGAACCCATGCCTTTTATTGTCGACGACATCCTGATTAACTTCGATGACGATCGGTCACGGGCCACCCTGGCAGCTCTTGCTGAACTGGGCGCAAAGAACCAGGTTATCCTCTTTACCCACCATAGGCAGATCATGGAAGAGGCAAAGAGTCTGCAGAATGGGAAAGAAATTCATCTGCATGGCCTCTAAAAAACTGTAAGGAGAAAGGCAAGCCAGGGAAGAACAATGACCAGGGCACCGGTGGTGATTAACCAGCAGGAATTAGCAAGGTTGAGATCCAGATCATAGATTGAAGCAGCGGCCAGAGCGGTAAAAGCTACCGGCATGGAAGAGGCGATGAGTACGACCTTGAGGGGCAGACCATTGTTGATATCAGCAAAGCCAATTGCAAATGCAGCAGTTCCTGCAACAAGCGGGATGGCAATGAATTTAATCGCAGATAAAAGAACCCCTTCAAAAAGATAGTCACCGACACTTGAAAAACGCATGCCGAGCCCAATGGAGACAAGAAGGATAAACGTTCCTATTGGAATAAAAAAACTATTTACAATTTCAAAAAATGGTGGTCGCGGAATACCGGAAAGGTTGAGCGCAAGGCCGCAGACAAAAGCACCTATGGCGGCACAGACAAAAGGATCTTTACTCACCGCGAAAATTCTCTGGCGGAACGTTGCTCTGCGTTTCGCTCCGCTATAATACCTGGCGATGGGAAAACCGATGGTATAGTAGATAACATCCTCGAACATCCTGTACAGAGCAACCAGGGCAAAACCGGCTTCACCGAGAAAAACAAAAGCAACGAGAGCCCCTACAGCGCCAATATTGGTGAACGACCCGCAGCAGAAAAGAGCACCTTTCTGCTTCTGGTCTTTTTTCAAAACGGCAGCCACACCGAGGCCGAACAGTCCTCCTAAAAGCAGTGCTCCCGCACCGATAAAGGGCAGGAAAACAACGCGGATATCCTCAAAAGAAACCATCCAGAGTGCAGCGACAAAAGAGACCGGCATGAAAAACAGCAGACATATTTTCTGCAGCCCTTTTCTTATAGCAGGGATGGATGCTTCACTTCGGGGCCCCCTCTTTCTTGCCCACCGCTGCCAGAGATAACCGAAAATCATCCCGGACACGACCAGGATCAGTGGAAAAAGAATCTGTTGCATATGGTCTTAGGAGGTTATCTGAGAATAGACATTTTATTTATAATCAGCTTCGCAAAAAAAATGTTTCAATTTGGGGATTGCCACGCTGGGTAATGTGGTGAGGAATGCCCGGAACTACAACTCCTGCTATGCGTACTATGGGGAACAATATATATTTTTATTCAACAAGAATCAATAATTGATTATGGTGTCCGCGATACAAGGTTCTTTTCCTTTAATGCCAGTTATTGCAAATAACTACCCAAGGAAGTAGTTTAACGCGTTTGAACTGAATGAATTTCGACTAAAAATTTCATGGCTGACTTTGAAGGCATACTCCACGTTATCTTCTCGAGTCAAATTTGTCGGTTTCGTTCATGCTATAATACTGAAAGGGCATCACTTGAACCGGTACTTCTATTTTAATCACATCATTACAAGTAATATAGAAATACCCGAACTTCCATTGGCAAATGAACTCGGTGCGCAGACAAGTATTAATCTCCATTTGTTGGACAAAAGAGTTGGGGACACAGGTAATCAGAGCTGGTTGCATCATTGGAAAGCACCAGATGATACTATTGTACTCTCTTATGCTAAAACCGATAAAAAGATTTTTCTCCACTTTCCAGACCTGGCCTGTTTTGAAGTTACTTCTCAAGGTAATCAGGTATCCTGCACCTTCAGTTCAACAACTTCCCTAACGACCATTCGTCATCTTCTCCTGTACCAGGTTTTGCCTCGACTGTTCGCTCATTTTTATGGTTATGCATTGTTTCACGGAAGTTGCGTTCTGATGGAGGGTTATGGAATATGTTTCTTAGGAAATACCGGTTGGGGAAAGTCCACTATTGCTGCGGGATTTGCCAAAGCTGGCTACACAGTATTGACGGATGACTGTCTGCGTATTGCTTTAACTGATAATAAGGCGGTTGCTGTACCCAGCTATACCAGTGTCCGCCTATTACCGGATTCTTATGAAGCCTTAGGCTTTACAGATATGACTGGGGCAAAAAAGGTTGCTGATTATTCTCGGAAAAGGCGACTTCCACTACAACCAAAAAAAGTTGCAGGAAAAAGTATTGATGCATTTTTTTTCTTAACAGCTCCTGAAAACTGTATAATTGTCCCCAGGCCAGACATTATCCCAATAACCAAAATGCTTGCAATGAAAGAGTTGCTGAAGAACAGTTTCAGTCTTGATCTCTATGATCATCACTATCTGGAAAACCAGTTTAGGCAACTTACTGAAATAGTTACTGCCGATGTCTCGTTTCATACCCTTCGCCACCCCAGGAAGTATCAAATGATTCCCGAAGTCCTGGAGGCAATAATGAGGGTTTTGTAGGATCAATATTGTAAAAGGCATCAAAAATGAGCGGAATTCTGGGAATAATTAGTACTGATGGAGAAAGTGTTGACTTCGACAGGCTGAAAGCCATGTCTTCAGCCCTTGCTCACCGTGGCCCTGATGATGAAAATTGGTGGCAGGGAGATGGTGCCGGTTTCGGTCACAGGATGCTGCGCACTACTCCTGAATCGAAAATAGAGCCACTTCCGTATCATGATCTGACAACAGGTCTTGTGATCACTTCGGATTCTCGACTGGATAATCGAGATGAACTCCTTGATATATTTGAGCCAAATTCTTTCCCGATAGAAGTTATTCCTGACAGTTGGATTATTCTACAGGCCTATCTCAAATGGCAGGAGGATTGCCACCGTCATCTACTCGGGGATTTTTCTTTTGCCATCTGGAACATTAGAAAGAAGAATCTTTTTTGTGCTCGTGACCATTTGGGGATCAAGCCATTTTACTATTATTGCGAAAGTGGTAACTTCATTTTCTGTTCAGAATCCTGGGTGATTGCTCACCATTCAGGCGTACCGATAACCATTCATGAGCCGCGTATTGCAGATCATTTCACACCGCATCTTGAAGGCCTGGATAAAACTTCGACTTTTTATAACGGAATTCACCGAC
>DAOVUU010000065.1 GCA_030632405.1 Desulfobulbaceae bacterium
ATAATTGCGACCGCTAAATTATTCGGCATGGTCTTGACCATCGAACGAATTCCAAGTCAAATCGCTCAGATAATGTTGTCTCTAACGGAAAACAAAATCATTTTTCTCCTGCTTGTGAATGTTTTCCTGCTATTTATGGGCATGATCATGGAAACCGGTGCCAATATCATTCTTCTGGCACCTATTTTACTTCCACTGGCCGTACAGTACGGTGTGCATCCGTTGCATTTTGCACTCATCATGATCGTCAACGTGAATATCGGCCTTACCACGCCACCACTGGGAGTCTGCCTTTTCACAGCGGCACCGATTGCTAAAACGTCATACGAGAGTATCGCCTTGAAAGTAATGCCCTTTGTTATAATGGAGATAATTGTGCTTCTAGTTATTACCTATGTGCCCGATGTTGTACTGATAGTTCCAAAACTCACCGGGTTTCTTTAAAAAATATCTCATTATAGAAAAACCACGTCGCCATTTGGCGGTAGAAAAAGGAGACTGCAGAAATGAAAGCTCTGGTATTGGAAGAGTACAACAAATTTGTCTATAAAGAGATGCCGATCCCGGAAATTGGCGAAAACGAAGTCCTGATTGAGGTTAAGGCCTGCGGCATATGCGGAAGTGATGTGCATGGCATGGACGGCAGCAGCGGGCGACGGAATCCCCCCCTTATCATGGGACATGAAGCCTCCGGTGTTATCGTCAAAAAGGGGGAGCGGGTCCAGGGGTTCTCTGAAGGGGAACGGGTGACCTTTGACTCCACCATTTACTGCGGAGAATGCTTTTACTGTCGACAGGGTCTCATTAACCTGTGCGACAATCGCCGGGTTCTTGGAGTATCACCGGAGGAATATCGACAGCATGGCGCTTTTGCCGAATATGTTGCTGTTCCCGACCATATCCTCTACCGGCTGCCGGACGGGATTTCCTTTGAACAGGCGGCAATGGTCGAACCTGTCTCCATAGCCTTTCACGCCGTTGCCCTGACACCGATCTCACTCAATGACAGCGCAGTGGTAATTGGCACTGGGATGGTCGGTATTTTTGTCATTCAGGCACTTCGGGCCGCAGGTTGCGGTAAAATTATTGCGGTGGATATTGAAAAAAACAAACTGGACCTGGCGCTGAAACTGGGAGCCGATTATGCCTTGCAGGCGGGGCAGGTTGATGTAGCGGAAGAAGTACGCAAACTGACCGACAACCGCGGCGCGACCATAGCGCTGGAAGTTGTCGGCAATACCGCTGCCGTTAATACTGCCATTTCATCACTGCGTAAAGGGGGCGCCCTTACCATTGTCGGAAATCTGGCGTCAACAGTCGAGTTTCCCCTGCAGGAGGTAGTTACCAGACAGATCAGTGTTAACGGTTCCTGCTCTTCCTGCGGCGAATATCCGGCCTGTCTGGATATGATTGCCAGGGGCACCATCAATGTCGATGCCCTGATAAGCAACATCGAACCGCTTTCCGAAGGAGCAGGGTGGTTTAAACGTCTCTACAACCAGGAAAAGGGATTGATGAAAGTCATCCTGGTGCCGTAAAGATAGTCACTGTTTTATGCTAATGTCTCACGACCTGGAGATAAGTTATGAGTCTGAATTTATTTAATTTAACTGGAAAAATAGCAATTGTTACCGGAGCCAGCCGCGGGCTCGGCCAGTATCTGGCAAGAGCTCTGGCCCTTGCCGGCGCCGATCTCGTGATTACCAGCAGAACCCTTGAATCGTTGCAGGAATTTACCGCAGAAATAGAATCACTGGGCAGGCGGGTACTCCCTCTGGCATTGGATGTGGGGAATCACCAAAGTATCCAGGAGATGGCCGAAGCAGCCTACAGTCATTACGGCAAGATTGATATTCTGGTAAACAATGCCGGCTGCAATGTCAGAAAGCCTGCCGTCGATGTTTCCTGGGACGACTGGAACCTCGTGCTGAACACAAATCTACGGGGAGGCTTTTTTGTGGCCCAGGCGGTAGCAAAGAAAATGATTCCCGCCCGGTACGGCAGAATCATCAACATCGGCTCGGTCACAACGGTAGCCGGATATGCCGGAATTACACCCTACTGTGCAAGCCGCGGCGGTGTCAAGCAGATGACCATGAGTCTTGCTGACGACTGGGGGCAACACGGTATCACGGTAAACTGCCTGGCACCGGGCTGGTTCAAGACAGCGCAGACCAAGGTTTTGTATGACAACGAAGAATGGGTTGACTACCTCATAGACCGGATTCCCCTGAAGCGGGTTGGACAACCTCACGACCTGGATGGAACTGTTATCTTTCTGGCATCCGATGCCAGCGCTTATATGACAGGCCAGACGCTCCTCATCGATGGTGGAATCAGTACCGGTGCGACTAAAGCAACTGTTTAGAGAGGAGAATGAGGCAGCTATAAGATCTTTATGTGAAGGGTTCTTCAATTTTTTTAATTGACTTGGCCAGCACATAAAGTTTACTTGTTTTACAGGCAAAGTGCATTTTGGAGACCATTTATTGCCTTAGAAAACCTGGTTTCAAAAATTGTCCTGTCTGATTGTGTCAGGAACATACAAGAAAAGTCGTAACTCATGCATCGCTCCAAAAAGGAGCAACAACCACAACGGAGGTATTATGAAGATTTTGAAAAGATTTTTAGCAATTCTGGCCATGGTGACAATGTTCGCCGGGACGTCCCTTGCCGCTGAATACAATTGGACCTTCCAGACTTCCGGCGCTGCCGGTGATGATGTATATCGCTTCCTGCAGGAATGGGCAGGATGGGTTGGCGAGGAATCAAAAGGCCGCATCCAGATTCAGGTGTTGCCTGCTGATGCAGTCGTCAAATACACGGAAACGCTTGACGCTGTTGGTGCCAATATTATTCAGGGTGATTTTACCGATCCCTCGTATTTTGCAGGAAAAGACCCGGCATTTTCATTAATCGGCAATATGGTCGGTGCCTGGAGTCATCCCAATCAACTTTTTGACATGATGGAAAACGGCGGTGGTGCTGAGATATTTGACAAACTCCTGAACACCTATAATGTGAAACTTCTTGGGGTTGCAGCCACCGGTGTTGAAGCCTTTGTTTCCAAGATCCCGATCCGTAAAGTTGAAGATTTTAAAGGCGTCAAACTGCGTGCTCCCCAGGGCATGGTTAATAATGTTTTCACCGCAGTGGGTGCAACACCTGTCAACCTGCCTGGTTCTGAAGTTTACACCTCTCTTGAAAAAGGCGTTATCGATGCCTCTGACTATACCGTGTTTGCCACCAACCAGGCCCAGGGTATGAACACTATTGCCAGATTCCCGATTTACCCAGGATTTCATTCCATGCCGACCATGCAGGTGACCATGAATCTGGAGGTTTGGAATTCTTTACCTGACGACCTCAAAAATATCATGAAGAAAAATGTAAACCGCTTTGCGGGATACATGGTTGAAGAACATGAAAAACTCGATATTAAAGCCGTTGAGGAAGCAAAGTCCAAAGGTATCGAAGTTGTAACATGGCCTGAAGAAGAGATTGCAAAATTCCGTGAAATTGCAAAGTCTCAATGGCCAAAATGGTCCAAGTCTCCTGTTGCAAAAGAATGGGCTGCTGCAGTTGCCGCTTACTGGAAGTCCAAAGAGTAGGTTACTGTCCGCCTGATACGAAAGGGGCCCCTTTCCGGGGCCCCTTTCGTCGCGTAATAATCTCAAAAAGTCTACGCACCGGATTTTCTGGTGGAAAATTCTTTCTAAGGCACAAACAGAACTATTAAACAGCAGGATGAGTTATGAGTGAAGAACAAGGAGCTGTTATTGCGACTGGAGAAAATGGTCTGGACCGTTGGGTCATAAAGGTTGGTAATGTAATCATGTGGCTGTACGTGATTGCGGTACTTATCAGTTTCTACGAAGTAATCATGAGATATTTTTTTGACTCGCCTACTGTCTGGGTTCACGAAACAACCATTGCCATCGTTGGAATGAGCATGGCGTATGGTGGTATTTATTGTTACAGCACAGACAGCCACATCCGGGTAACCATTGTAACTGATCTATTTTCAAAAAAAATACAGAAAATCCTTGCCCTCATTGTCGATGCCCTGGTGCTCACATTTTCTGTTGGTGGCGGTTATGCCATGTATTATATGACCACCCGTGCTGTCATTACACCTGCAGGTGATTTTTATATGCAACGCTCAGGTTCAGCAATGAACAGTGTCTGGCCGACCATCACCAAAATTTTCATCCTCCTGGTTTTCAGTACTCTCGTCCTCCAGGCTTTCCTGCATCTACTCAAAAAAATACAAACTTTTCGGAAGGGAGACTAGCGAATATGTTAGGTTTAAGTGCGCTTGGAATTGGTTTTGCTACCTTCCTGATATTTGTACTGATGATGACTCTTCTCCTGATCGGGATGCCTCTTGGTTTTCTTACCGGTCTGGTGGCGCTGTTCTTCTCCTTCGGCTGGTTCGGAACAAACACTATAGGTATGGTCGGTACCCGTGTATTTTCTTTTGTTACAGAATATTCCCTTGTTGCAATACCAATGTTCATCCTGATGGCGAGTATGCTCGACAAGACAGGTGTGGCCCGCGATCTTTATAATGCCATGCGGCTGGTGGCTGGTCGGCTCAAAGGCGGCGTTGGAGTCCAAACCGTAATCGTTGCAGCGCTTTTGGCTGCAATGTCTGGAATCATTGGCGGCGAGACCGTCCTGCTCGGTATGCTGGCCCTGCCGCAGATGCTTCGACTCGGGTATAATAAAAACCTGGCTATCGGCACAGTAGTTGCCGGCGGCTCACTGGGAACCATGATCCCGCCAAGTATAGTGTTGATCATATTCGGGATGACTGCAAACGTTTCCATCGGCGATCTGTTTACCGCAGCGGTTGTACCCGGTTTGATTCTGGTGACCATGTACATCATTTATATACTGGTCCGCTGTTACATCAACCCCGAGATGGGCCCTCCTGCACCACAATCTGAGATAGCCATGTCCATGAAGGATAAGTTACGTTCTCTCGGGCACGTTCTCCTGCCAATGACAATTGTTGTCTGGGTCCTCGGATCCATTTACGGTGGTATCGCCTCAGTAACGGAAGCTGCCTGTATGGGAGTTATCGGTGTGTTTATCTCTGCAATTATCAGAAGGGAATTGACATTTGCAATAGTTCACTCAGCCCTTCAGCAGACCATGAGAACCTGTGGGATGATTATCTGGATCGGTATTGGCGCCAGTGCTGTTGTAGGGATCTACAATCTGATGGGGGGAAAGCGTTTCGTTGAGGCAGCTATCCTTGGCCTGGATGTCGCGCCAATTGTCATTGTACTGCTGATGATGGCTATCCTGCTCGTTCTTGGAATGTTTCTCGACTGGATCGGTATTGTTATGTTAACCATGCCGATATTTGTTCCGATTATCAAATCACTTGGTTATGATCCTGTCTGGTTTGGTGTTGTTTTTTGTATTAATATGCAGGTTTCTTTCCTCTCACCTCCTTTCGGACCGGCGGCCTTTTATCTCAAAAGTGTTGCCCCGCCGGATATTTCACTTATAGATATCTACAGATCCGTCTGGCCATTTATCATCATGCAGCTCGTTGCCCTCGGATTGGTACTGTTCTATCCGGGTATCGCCCTGTGGTTGGGTAGTTAAAATCCGATGAAAATTGAAGCCGTAGATTTTTTCTACCTGGCTATGCCTGAAATCCATGATATCGGTGACGGCAGCCAGGATACATTATTAGTACGGGTTCGTGGTAATAACGGACAAGAGGGCTGGGGCGAGTGTGAAGCTGCGCCCCTGGTTTCTATCGCTGCATGGTGCTGTCCCATGTCCCACAGCGGCTGTAAACCTGTCAGTTACTCAGTATTGGGACGCATTATCGAATCTGCCGCTGATATTCAATCACTAAACGCGGAAGTGCGCAGAAACAGCTTTGACCTGCTGCAGGCTGATCACACGTTGGCGGGGATCGATATGGCACTGTGGGATCTGCTCGGCAAGCAGCACGACGAGCCCACCTGGAAACTGCTTGGCTGGAAAAAACCCTTTCCGAAGACAGCTTATGCATCGCAGCTCTTCGGGGATACTCCCGCAGATACATTACAAAAAGCTCAACGAGTGAGGAGTGATAACTTTCGCGCTGCCAAATTCGGATGGGGTTCGTTTGGCATTGATCTTGCCGCAGATCAAGCACAGGTTCGCGCTGCCCGTGAGGGGCTAGGGCCTGACGTTGCATTACTGGTGGATGCCGGTACTATCTGGGGTGAGGATGTTGAAACCGCCGCCAGCCGCCTGCCGGTACTTCAGGAATGTGGTGTGCTCTGGCTGGAAGAGCCATTTGTTTCCGGTGCACTCAAGGCTTACAGTGAACTGAGCAAACTCATGCGGAATCCATTGCGCACAGCCGGTGGCGAGGGTTCCCACGAGCCGTTTATGGCACGCAACCTGATTGATTTCGGTGGGGTCGGCTACATTCAGATTGATGCCGGGCGTATCGGAGGAATCACCTCAGCCATCGAAATTGCCCGCTATGCAGAAACACACGGTGTTACCTACGTCAATCACACCTTTACAACACCGTTGGCGCTGAGCGCTTCACTTCAGCCATATGCAGGGTTGGAAACTTCCTCACTCTGTGAATATCCGGTAGAGGCAAGTACCCTGGCAACACAATTGACATTGGAATCTCTAAGCATTGATCATAACGGACAGGTGCATCTGCCTGAACGGCCAGGCCTTGGAATGACTCCAAACCCTGCAACAATAAGGCAGTACCTGCAGCCGGTGGAGATTAACCTTGGAGATCAGACCATCTATACGACACCTTCGCTATAAAGACAGTATCAAAAAAACCAGGTAATCAGCGCATACCCCTGGACAGCCCGGCCGGTAACAAGGCCTGTTTCCAGATCTTGACCTTCTCCAAATTCATCTCCTCTTCCACCAACAGGCAGATCAACTCCGGTCAGGATCTGCAGGGACTCTGTCATTTCCCATACCAGCCGGGGCTGCAGTAGAAACGAATAATCTCTGAGATTTACAATAACAGAAACGAAGCAGTTCACCAGTGGATGCGCTTCATACTGTACCATTGCATCAAAATAATATTGCCCGGTTACAAACAGCTCGCCCCGCAACAGGCGGGTCACCAGTGTATCATCCTGCAAGGCCTCGTCCAGGCTGTCTGCTCCAAGCCCGTTATAGTACAGTTCAACAAATCCATACCAGTTTTTATCCTGCCATACCCATGAATAATCAAGATTGGCCACAATTGAAAGATACTGGTCTCTTTCTGGATCATCGCTCAGAAAGGTAAGGGTCCAGTCGGTTCGATAGAGAGCGCCGCCAAGAAAACCGGTCAGGCCGGTTCCAATGACTGTATCCTCATAGGATCTGAGAGCCAGCAGTTCTATATCAAGTTCATTTTGCGAAATACGGATCTTACTGCCATAAGTCGACTCTGTCTCACTCAGTGTGCCTTCCTTATTCCTGCGAGGGACATAAACCAGCTGAAAATCTGAAATCACGTCTCCTCCTGTCTGGTACAGGAGCATATCGCTCCCGACCTTATAATCACGAATGATATCTGCAGGAGAAAAGGGATTGACCAGATCAGCCGGATTAAAAATCTGTCCATTTCCCCAGGTCAAAGCCTGTCTACCCGCTTTTACTGTTCCGCAATTGCTATCCAGAGCGAGATAAAGGCGATCTATTCTATGGTAGGCTGTATATTCATAGGTATTTGAGGACACTCCGGTAAGATCGAACAGTTGGTTATCATCGGATGGTGCCGCCCCACTGAATAACTGCCCGTAACTGCTGTCTGGAGCCAGCTTTGCTATGGCTTTCCTGCTCTGCCCGCCAACAGCAGCGGCTTCATAAGCAAACCCGAAACTCAACTGATCTGTGAAAAAAAATGAGGCATTGAGCCTGAGATCAATGGAACCATCGAGAAATAGCTGGTGGCCTTCTACCTCCGAGAACAGATGATTATCCTGGTACCAGTTCAGACTGGATTGGCCACGGATATGACCGGATTGCTCGTAATCCATACCAAAAATTAAAAGAGGATTGCTCAGCAGCCAAAGAAAAGAGAAAAATACCGCCCAGCCGGTCATCTTTTTTTCTGATCCTCAGCCACCTTGCCGTCATGCAGTGATACGATCCGCTTTGCAAAATCCATCACCATCCTGTCGTGGGTTGCAAAGATGAACGTCACCTGCCGCCCCTCATTCATAACCTTCATTATCTCCAGCAGTTTCTCCCCCGTTTTTGAGTCAAGGTTGGCTGTGGGTTCATCCGCCAGCACCACGGCAGGGTTAGAGACAATTGCCCTGGCAACGGCAACACGCTGCTGCTGTCCTCCGGAAAGCTCGTCGGGCCTGCTGTTATGTTTATCCTGCAGCCCGACCTCATCGAGAATCGACCGCACCCTCTTGACTCGCTCAGCTTTTTCAACATTTTGCAGCCGCAGGATATATTCAACATTTTCGGCGGCGGTCAACACGGGAATCAGGTTATACGACTGAAAAACAAAGCCAATTTGTTCCAATCTCAGGTCGGCACGCTCACCATCCCCCATTTTACTGTAGTCATTACCACCGAGAACCACCCTGCCGCTGTCCGCCAGGTCAAGCCCACCTATCAGGTTGAGCAGAGTCGTTTTCCCGGATCCGGAAGGGCCAGCCAGAGCGGTGAATTCACCTTTTTCAACGGCCAGCGACACATCGTCCAGGGCTTTGAGTGTAACCTTACCCTGATGATAAATTTTACTGACCTTTTCAACCTCGACAATCGACATTGCTGCCTCCCTGACACTCTCAATCACAATAGTCTTCTTCCACCCTGCACCTCTGCACCTTTGTGCCTTTACACCTTTACACCTGTGCACCTCTGTGCCTTTACACCTTAAAGATGCCTCATAGCTTCCACC
>DAOVUU010000097.1 GCA_030632405.1 Desulfobulbaceae bacterium
CACTGAAATTATCGCAGCCGAGGGCGGTAACATAGTCAACCCGGACGGGGAACAGGCGGTTGAGACGAGCCATGTATATAGCGGCATTGAGAGTGTCTCCACCAAAGGTTTGTTGAGTTAGGCCAGGCTCAACCTCCTGCAGTTCGATCATGCATTCGCCAATAAATGCGGTAGAAAAAAGGTTTATATTCAAAACAAGTACACTGGGAATAATTTTTTTGGATTCAGAGGGGATAAAATAATTGTTATTGCGGAGATTATACTAAGGACTTTTGCGTTAGTCCAGACTCTTTCAGTCGCTCGGGATTGGGTCACTAAATATTATGATAGGAAATGCCACCCTGTATTAGCTGAGCAAAGTTATCAGCTGGGATTGCCGGGCTGAAAAGATGTCCCTGAGCGACATTACAGCCCATTTCCCGCAGCATTGTATATTGCTCCCCAGTTTCAATGCCCTCGGCAATAACCGTCATGTTCAGACCTTGAGCCATACCGACAATGGCTCGAACAATGGCTGCATCTTGCTGGTTTTGAACAATATTTTTAACGAAAAAACGATCGATTTTAATCGAATTGACGGGGAAGTTTTTCAGGTACATCAATGAAGAATAACCGGTGCCGAAATCATCCACCGAAATAGTCATTCCCAATTTTTTCAGGTCCTGTAAAATATCAAGGGTTTCACTGCATTGTTCAACCATTACACTTTCTGTAATCTCGACCTCAAAAGAATGAGGTTGTAAATTGTTGCAATCAATGGCGGATTTGAGTTTTTCCGGGAGTTGCTGCTCAACAAAATGTTTACTGGAAATATTGACCGCAACACGTATCGGGCGCATACCGGCCTTCTGCCACTCATGCTGCTGTTTTCCAACTTGACGTATAACCCAATCTGTAAATGGCAGAATCAGACCGAGTTCTTCAATGGCAGGAATGAAATCAGCTGGAGGGACTTGCCCTAGAACGGAGTGATTCCATCGTGTTAAGCTTTCTGCGCCATTGATTTGGCCGTTCTGGATATCTATCTGGGGTTGATACCAGAGTGAAAACTCTTCGTTGACTACTGCTTTACGTACATCATTTTCAAAGCGCAACCGCTCCCTGGCCTTGATGTTGAGAGATTTCTTGTAGAATTGAAACCTGTTTCTCCCTTTTTCTTTGGCATGGTACATTGCCAGGTCAGCATGTTTCATTAATGCTTCAGGATTAGTTCCGTCAAGGGGGAAAATAGCGATGCCAATACTTGCAGAGATAAAAATTTCATGTCCTTCAATTGTGAAAGATTCTGCCAGATATTTATTGATACGTTGGGCGACTTTGCTGGCATCAGACGGATTTATCAATTGAGGCAGCATTATGGTAAATTCGTCTCCTCCAAGGCGCGAAACATAATTTTTAGATTGAGTTAATTGAATACGGCTGAAGGTGTCGGATTCTCGAATACAGGTATTGATTCTTTCGGCGACATTTTTCAGCAGGATATCTCCTATATGGTGACCAAGGGAATCGTTAATTGTTTTGAAACGATCCAGATCCATAAACAGGACTGCCAGTTCGGTTTGTTCAGAAACACTCTCTGTGAGGGCAATTTCAAGGGAATCCATAAACATGGTCCGATTAGCAAGCCCTGTCAGGTGGTCAAAAAAAGCTAATTCCTGGATCTGTTTTTGTTTGTGGATGACGTCGAAAAAGGCTTGACTGGCGCGCAGCATGTATTTAACCCGATAGTTCAAGACTGGCCAGTTGATCGGTTTTGTAATGAAGTCGGTAGCGCCGGAGTCGAAGGAACGGTGGATCGAGTCGAGATCCTCCAGTCCGGTTACCATGAGGATCGGTATATTGACACCGTTTGCAGATTTACGGATTGTACGGCAGGTTTCAAATCCATCCAGTTTTGGCATCATGACATCGAGAAGGATGGCATCCGGTTCCGATTTCTTGAATTTCTCCACTGCGACAAGACCATTCTCTGCTTCGTCAACTCTGAATCCAGCTTTTTCCAAACTGGCCCGCATCAAAATACGGATAGAGAGATCATCATCAACAACAAGAATTAAAGGTGGATGCCGTTTTAGGTTTTTCATGAATTGGTCATCTCAGCACGCAGGGGCTCGATGATTTTTAAAGATTCAATCTCTGCTCTGGCTAAGAGTTGAAGTGTTCCCCGCAGGGAATTGGTGTGCCCTCTGTGTTCTATTTCTTTGAAAAGAGAAGATAAGGATAAGGCGCCGAGATTAGAACAGCTTGTTTTTAAATTATGAGCAACGGAGCGAACCTCAACTGCATCATCGGCTCGCAGGGCCTGATACAGTTTTTTTAGCTGCCCGGGAGTATCCTTCAAGTAAAGGCCAATTATACTGGAGAGAATATCCGGTGCTCCTTCAATCTGCAGTGCACGGATCTTTTCAAGCGCAAAACGGTTGATGAGCTCTTCTCTTGAATTATCGATTTGATTTTCCCTGTGTGGATAATCATTTTTTTCATTTTGTGTCGTTTCGGTCGTATCTGTCGTTTTGCTCACAGGAGTAGGGGGCTTATGATTCATGGAGTTTAAAAATGGAGATTTGGCCTTTCATGCAGCTTGTGCCTGATAGGTAGGATAGCAATTGTCGGCCGACAAGAAATACTTCTCTAAAGAAGCATATGATTTTTCAATATTAATTTGCAAGGAATATTGTTCATTCTTTAAAATTAAAATGGTGGGTAATCTGTTTCTGAATCTATAAAATCAGGTCAGATATAAATTATTGTGTTTATCTCTTGTGCTTCGATCAGGGCGCTATAATTGTATGAATCTTTATTTTTCAATGAAGTCAGACGATGGCATGTTTATAAAAGTGTGGACGGTTCTGGGGGAGGAATGAGTTAAACGTCTTTAGCGTAACTCATCCCTTTGACAGAGAGTGTATTGGGATGAAGAACTGAAAATGAGCGGGGCACCTGAACTAATAATTTTTTTCTAATCCTGCAAAATCGATATTTTTTGCAAGTTGTTTTAGAATATCTGGTGATGTGATATTGCTACCTTCGATAGTAACTGAGGTTTTAGCACCAATCTGAAAGGTTATGGTACCGTTTTTCTGCTGGCTGTTGTACATCTCTGTGCCGGTATAACCGTGTACCCGGATCTGTTTTGACTGTGATCCGTCACCGCTTGCAGCCAACCCGGCAAACATCTGGCCGAATGCAGCAAGGCTGGCCATCTTACCCGTCATTCCGCCAATTGCAATATTCAGATTGATAGAAGCACCGTCCTGGTTTGAATAATTGGCACTGGCACCAGCGTTTCCGGCTATTGCTGCTCCTGCCCCTGTGCCTTGTGATTGTTTATTGTCAAGAGTGTAACCAGATGGAGGTTCCGGGATAAACTGGAGCAATCCTTCCGCCGTGAGTTCGTTTATTTTGGCCAGGGCATAGTTGATTTCCTCGATTGCTTTGCTGTAATTGCCTTTTTCGACAAATGTCTTGGCGGTAGAAAGACTATCGATTGCTTCTTCCTGAATATCTTCAGCGTAACTGCTTGAGGCTATAATAAAAGAAAGGGCTATTAGCAGAATGAGTTTCTTCATGGTAAGCTCCTGATTTGTGGCAAAAAATCATACCTGGTTAGAGGAAAACACCTTATGTCGCATTTCAACATATAAAGTTATAGCGAGACTGTGTAGTTTGTTGTGAGCTAAAAGTTAAAGATCTCGTATCAACCTAATGAGTTTAAGATAGTAGTCAAGGGTCATTTTCCCTGCTGTTTCGAGATCTTTACCAAGCGAGATAAAACCATGGTCTTTAAGAATAAAAAAATCATGGCCCTGTTTGGTCATTTGCAATGCGGAGTCTGCAAGCTCAGGGGTACCATAGTCGTGGTACTGTTTTGTGACCGGTATATCGAGATGTTGTGCATATCTGCCAAGGAGGGAGGAGTGGCCATGAAAGATAGCATTTATATGCGGCAGGGTTCGATACAGAATATTGTGAAGAAAACTCTCTGAAGATGGTACTGCGACTCCTTCTGTTATAAACGTGTTGTTCTCGGTATCAAGTCCTGTTACATGGACATAATTCTTGAAATTCAACTCCTTTTGCGGATACATGCCGGACCGGGTAATTATAAATGACGGGGAACTGGTTCTGTAAGACTGATTGCCGTATGCTCCTGTCTTATGCAATGGGGCGAGGCCAAGTTCGGTGAAGAGAAACACCCATTGATTGAGATTCTCCAACTTTTCGTCATAATTAAATGATGAGCTTGTTCTTGAACAATTAAATTTAACGCCCTGGTAGGTTTCCATAGTACCTTCTTATATATTTAAAATTCTTCTATCTTACCATCAGAATAGAGCAAATTGCAGTTATTAATCGCATGAAGAAAATATTTTTGTTTTATAGCGTTTCCCTATAGGGCCTGGAAAAAAGGGTTATTTAAAAGTCTGGATTTCCTGCTCGAGGGACATCGACAGCCTTGTATATTTCAAAACGCAGTTTTCGACTCAACCTGTTGAAGAGATCTATATTTCTAAGACTTTATGAGGATCGAGAAAGTGTACAAGATCCTTTAACTTGTTGCGTATGTTTTTGCAAAGATGCACGATTTGCAATTGCAATATTGCACATATGCAAACGTTCAAATTTATTCAATATTAATAAGAAAGGTAACACATTAATATTATACTAACTATTATGACAGTGTTTTTTTGGCATAGGGTGTGCAATGCTGATAGTAAGAAGAAGTAATAAGGAGGACACCATGAGCCAATATCTGATTCTATTAGCATTAATCCCTTTAAGTTGTTTTGAGCTGAATAAACTGTTCAATTTTAAATATCGAAATATGGTCTATGGTATTTCAATAGGATTCGTTATTGCTCCAGTAAGTTTTGCTCTTCTTGGTTTTACTTACATTCCGATAATTGGGAAACTGCTAGGATTAATTGGTCTGATACCACATCTGATACATGGCTGGGTAGGATATCTCTGTCTGGTCGGAAATGGTTCGCTTGAACTCGGTGTTAGTATAACATCTCTGCAGCTTGTCATGATAAACCTCGTTAATGGTCTTGTATTTGCTTATCTATACGGCTTTATAGGCTATATTATTGACAGGAGATTGATCAAAGGCTATCTGGGGAAAATAGACTTCTCGGGGTCTCGCAAACCCACCTATCGGTTCAAAATTAAGGTGTGATTATTTCTCAAGAACTGATGGAACCATCGCTGTGTATCAGGAGTGCTATTCAGTAATTCCGATTTTGCTGTACTTATATCTGCAGTAATTAAAAACTGGAATCAGGTCGTTTTAAGAAATCAATTTCCTCTGCAGTGGATTTCCTGCCAAGGACCTTATTTCTGTGCGGATATCGCCCAAATCTCCTTATAATTTCCTTATGTCTGAGTTCCCATTCCAGGTTTGATTGCATTTCGTCCTGACGATACAGGTTTTCAGCAATGCCATGAATTATTAGTGACTCACTGTGCATGAATGGCAAATAAAGAAAGTTTCTTTCCACTGGGTTTAATAGCTTATCAACCCCCAGTGAGACCGCCTCCTGTGAAAGCACTAATGTCATTGGATCATTGGAGAATGCTAACGGCTCCCCCCTGAACATATTTCTGGAAAACTGATCTAAGACAATAATTTCTGCCAGTCTACCCTTAACATTATCTCTCCATTCAAAAAGTTCGCAACGGACTGCTCTAGAGTGGATATCTGAGAATCTATCTATTATTAATTGGTCAAATTCTGTATCTTTTGACCACCACTGTGATTGGCTTATTTCTGTAAACCAGAAATTCAAAATATCTTGATACATAGGGTAAACCTATAGGTTAGTGTTATGCTGCTTCATGTGAAATTCTTTCGATGAACTGTCTTTTCAGGACATAATTTTAAAAGATAACCATATTGCCATGGTTTGGAACCATTGCCTGTTATTTGCCAATGATTTCCAGAAAAGGAGGGTCTATTTAAAGAACCCTTGGGAAATTAGAATTCTTAAATTTTTGTCGGCAGCCAACCTTAGAAAAAGAATTTTCTTATAACTATTAGTTTGAACGGGAAGGCAATTTTTCAAAAAAATTAAAAATCTTGTCCGCCTAAGCAGCAAATGATTCTGGATTTTTAAAATCAATCTGGTTAGTTTGTTTGAGCTGGGTTTAAGATTCTGCACAGCCCGGGACGGTGCAGTTAAAGCATAATCCGGAATTATATTTTTTCCTAAAGGAGAGACAGGAATGGCGAAATCAGTCAACAAACTGGATGATACTTCTCATTTGATGCTGCATAGAACTGCCAGAAAAGAAGTTGAAAAGGGGATTAGCGTCATTGTAAAAGGTGAAGGAGTACGGGTTTTCGATCAGGAAGGTAACAGTTATATTGATCTGGAAGCCGGCGGTACGCGTCCTGTTCATATTGGCTATGGTCGCAAAGAACTGGCACAGGCAGGTTATGATCAGATGTGTCAGATGGCGTATTTCACCCCAATGGGGTTTGCAAATAGCCCGGCAATGAAACTGGCCGACAGGCTTGCCGAAATCACCCCCCCCGGAATTGAAAGATTTATTTTTGAATGTGATGGCTCTGAAGCAGTAGAAACAGCCATGAAGATTGCAAAGCATTACCATTACTATCGTGGTGATCAGGGTCGTTTTAAAATTGTGTCTCGGCGAGGTGCCTATCATGGGGTTAACGGCATCGGCATCCGCGCTCTGGGAATTGTTATGCCCATGCGTCAAGTGATGGAACCTCTGGCTCCTGGTGCAGCGTTTATTGAATCCCCCTATTGTTACCGCTGCCCTCACAATATGAGATATCCGGCCTGTGATATGGCATGTGCCCGTGAACTGGCTCGTATTATTGAATTTGAAGGACCGGAACAGATATCCATGTTCATAGGTGAACCGATTCAGCAGGGCTTTGGTGCTTATAAACCACCCGCTGAATATTGGCCGATGATTCAGGAGATCTGCGACCAGTATGGAATTTTACTGGTCATAGACGAAGTGATCTGTGGGTTCGGTCGCACCGGGCGAATGTTTGCGACTGAACATTTTGATGTTCAACCGGACATAATTACTATGGCCAAAGGTCTGACGAGTGGTTACGTACCCCTGGGAGCAGTTGGATGTTCGACCCAGGTTACAGAATCAATCGAATTGTTAAATCACCTGCACACTTATGGTAACCATCCTGTCTCCTGTGCGGTGGGCCTGAAAAATCTCGAAATTCTAGAAGACGAAAAGCTGGTTGAGAACAGTGAGAAAATGGGACACTATTTTCTAGACGGTCTGAAAACACTTGAACACCACCCCAGTGTGGGTGAAGTGCGTGGAACCGGTCTCTGGCTGGCTATCGATTTTACGAGCAATAAAATATCCCGCACCTCTTTTCCATTTGAAAACCTCATGAGCATAATTACCCGGGCGAAAGAAAAAGGTGTCCTCGTTAAAACGATGGGCATGGCTCTGGAGTTCGCGCCGCCATTGATTATCGAAAAGGGGGAAATCGAACAGGCTATTCTGGTTCTGGATGAATGTATAACTGAGGAGGAAAAGGCCATGGGCCTTTCAAAATAGGTCTCGTTCAGACTGCGGCTTTGAAATATGTAAAAAATTTAAATATATTGCTCGACATAACCAAATTGATATATGGAGCGATTTTTCGCGTTTCCAGCTGGGAGAAAACAAAAAAAGGCACTCACGTAAGCCCGCAAGTGCCTGAATTTGTTGGTGACCCCAAGGGGACTCGAACCCCTGTTACCGGCGTGAGAGGCCAGTGTCCTAGGCCACTAGACGATGGGGCCATTGTGCAACTTTTATAACTGACAGCAGGTGGCTTGTCAACAGTTTGTTTTAAGTCTGATCCTTCCTGCCCCGGCCAAAAAGTTGAGTTGAGTGTCTCAGGTTTATGGCAATGTCAGACGTTAAAAACTCGCTGCTGCATCTCCATTTCCAGTTACCTTCTGCCACTCCTGGACTGTTCATTTTGCAG
>DAOVUU010000397.1 GCA_030632405.1 Desulfobulbaceae bacterium
TGACGGAATTCGGAGTTCGCTGTTAGAAAAATATCTGGTGCTGGAAGAGGATTCGGCTGAGGCCGGAGAGCTTTTGGGAGAGGTGGAACGGGCTGGAGAAGATATAGCCGCACTTTTTGAAGACAAAATTCTCTGTTCTGATTATGTGACTGCTGTGGCTACGGGGCTTGAAGATTTATCCAAAAGATTCAGAAAAATATTTGTCAAGGTAATGGGAGAGTACACTCTAAGCGGACCGGACCCTTCCGTTGAAATACTTCCTGAAGCAATTGAAAGACAGGTTAATCGACAGATGCTGGCAGAATCCGGAGTGGATCAGAGTCAGTTGAGACAGATTCTTTATGAAGTCGATTCTGGCTGGGAGATGTACAAGGATGCCAGAGAGGGACTGGTCAGGGCCAATCTTCGTCTGGTTATATCTGTCTCGAAAAAATTTGTTAATCGTGGTCTTCAGTTTTCAGATCTCATTCAAGAGGGCAATATTGGTCTGATGAAGGCCGTTGAAAAGTTTGATTATCATCGGGGATATAAGTTCAGTACCTATGCAACATGGTGGATTCGGCAGTCAATCACCCGCGGTATTGCAGATCAGGGAAGAACCATCCGACTGCCTGTCCATATGATTGAAACGATTAATCGACTGTTGCGGGTGTCCAAAGATTTCCTTCTGGAGGAACACAGGGAGCCAACTACGGAAGAGATGGCGGAACAGCTGGGCACTGATGTTGGAAAGGTAAAATCAGCCCTCAAAATTGCCAAAGATGCAATTTCACTGGATACTCCCGTTGGTGATGATGGGGAGAGTTATCTTGGTGATTTTATTGAAGATAAAGATAAAATAGGCCCGGATGAGGCGAGCATGGTTACGAGCCTGCGGGAGTGTCTGGGGCAGGTGATGTCTTCCCTCACACCGAGGGAAGCAAAGGTGTTGAGGATGCGTTATGGAATAGATGTTGACTGCGACCATACCCTGGAAGAGGTAGGGAAGTGTTTTGCAGTGACCAGGGAGCGTATCCGCCAGATTGAGGCCCAGGCAATTGTTAAATTGAAACACCCGTCCAGAGTGGATGAGCTCCGTGTTTTTATGACAGATTAATCTCTCTGGAGGACGTCCTGTCCTCCTCTGACGAATACCATGAAGGGTGATAAAAAGATGGCCCCCATTCAGGATTGGATTGCGCTCAGTCTTGTACCGGGGCTGGGCCTGAACGGCTACTGGCGCCTGATTGACTGTTTTCATTCACCAACCGGTGTGTTACGGGCTTCACAGAAGGAGCTGCACCGGGTACCGGGGATTCAGAACAGGCAGATAGCGGGTCTGGTATCTCGGGATACTGTTTTGCGCGCCGGCAGAGAGGAACTTGAAAAACTTGAATCAGGTGGTGCAGAAGCACTCTCATTTGAAGATTCCAGTTATCCCGCTCTGCTCCGGCAGATAGCTGACCCTCCCCCCGTAATTTATATTCTGGGCAAAAAAGAACTTCTGCAGGGGGATGCGGTAGCTATTGTTGGTTCACGTGCTGCAACGGTCTATGGCAAAAGAACCGCCTTCTCTCTTGCGGAATCTCTTGCCCGGTTCAAAGTGGGTGTTGTTTCCGGATTGGCTCTCGGGATTGATGCGGAAGCCCATGCCGGTTCTCTGGCTGCGGGAGGGGCTACCGTTGCTGTACTTGGTTGCGGATTGGATGTTGTTTATCCACGTCAAAATTCTAATCTCTATCGAAAAATATCAGCGCATGGTGTTCTGGTAAGTGAATATCCATTAGGAACCCGACCGGAGGGATTTAGATTTCCTGCAAGAAACAGAATTATTGCAGGACTCAGTCAAGGGGTGGTCGTTGTAGAGGCGGCAAAGAAATCCGGTTCATTGATTACCGCACAGCTTGCCCTTGATTACGATAGAGAAGTTTTTGCCGTCCCCGGCCAGGTTGACTCACATAAAAGTGCAGGTGCACACTGGCTCCTGCAGCAGGGGGCTAAACTGGTGTTACGGGCGGAAGATATTGTGGAAGAACTGCCTGGTCGAATAATGAGTTGTGGAGGTGATGAATCTGTCGGCAAAAGAGGTAAAGTCCCAGATCTTGACCCTGATACGGAGCGGTTGCTCAATCATATTGAGCCGTATCCCCAAACCCGCGATCAGTTGATGAAACATTCAGGACTTATTCCTGCAAGGTTGAGTGAACTGCTGCTTTTTCTTGAGTTGGAAGGACTGGTTGAAGTTCTTCCCGGAGATAAGATTAGAAGAGTGGAGGAATCATGAACAGCAAAATACAGATAGCACCCTCAATACTTTCAGCGGATTTTACTCAGCTGGGTACAGAGATACGGGCGGTGGACAGTGCCGGGGCAGATGTTATTCATGTAGATGTAATGGACGGGCTGTTTGTGCCGAACATTACAATAGGCCCCCTTGTCGTAGAGGCAGTGCGGAGGGTAACAGAAAAAGAGATAGACGTTCATCTGATGATTGTAAATCCGGATAAGTATCTTGAATCATTTGCCGCTGCCGGGGCAGACTGGATTACCGTGCATGTTGAATCATGTACTCATCTTCACAGGACAATAGCCAGGATTAAGGAGTTGGGGAAGAAGGCAGGAGCCGTTCTTAATCCCGCCACCTCTCTTTCTACACTGGATTATATTCTTGAGGACCTTGATCTGGTTATGCTCATGTCGGTTAATCCCGGCTTTGGCGGACAGTCTTTTATACCATCAACCCTTGCCAAGGTATGGCAGTTACGACAGCGAATTGATTCCATGGGCCTGTCCGCTGGTATTGAGCTTGATGGTGGAATCAGTGAACATACCATCGGTGATGCTGCTGAAGCCGGGGCAAATATTTTTGTTGCCGGTTCGGCTGTTTTTGGCAGTGACAACTACGAGGGGACAATCAGTCGATTGAAGAAAAACGCAGAGGCGGGTAGTGCTGCAGGCATCAGTTGAAAATGGAGGGAAAACCGGTTTGAAAAAAATGATAGATATGACAATGACCA
>DAOVUU010000325.1 GCA_030632405.1 Desulfobulbaceae bacterium
ATCTTTCCCAGGTCAAAATTCTTGGTGACTTCGCTGACGCGGACAATTTTTTTGGTTTCTGTCATAATGTTAGGGGCCTTTAGGTTATAGGCTATTAGGCTGAAGGCTGTTAGCAACGACCTGCCTTCTTCTGATAGCTTATAGCCTGGATAAACTTGAATACATGTGAGGCGAAACTGACCCCCCTTTTAATTGTTTTTACCTAACAGCCTACAGCCTAATAGCCTTCAGCCTATTCCTATTGTTCAACCCGCATCGCTTCCACCGGCCGCATTCGAGATGCGAGCAGTGCAGGGTAGAGGACACCAAGAAGGCTTAAAAAGGTACCGATACAGAGAGTGAAGAACATGGTTGTGCCAATTTGCAACCAGGGAATATGTGATCCCAGGGAAAATCCGAACCTGGCCAGTGACATCAATAGTGCCGCCACTGCTCCGAGCAGGGACCCTGCGAGAGCCCCGGCCAGACCCTGCATTGTCGCTTCAAGTAAAAAAATGCGAACGATAAATCGATCCAGTGCCCCCAGACATTTCAGGGTGCCAATTTCTCTGAATCGTTCGGTAACCGACATGAGCTGAGCATTTATAATACCGACGACACAGACAAGAAGAGAGAGGAAAACGATCCATCGCTGCTTAGCGGAGCTGCTGACTGTCGTATTTTCAGGAGAAACATCAAAGCCTGCTTTTGTCAGAGTCTGGATACAATCAGGGCTACCGCTGTTGAGCAAGCCCTGTGCTATATCGTTGCCAACCTGAATGAAAGCAAGAAAGGCTACAGCCAGTACAAGACTCATGGTAGTGACCATGGAACGGAAAAAACGGACCCGGATCGACTGGTAAGCCATCTGGATGGATTTTTGGAAAGGCAAGGCTACAAGCCGGCTCACATCTTTTTTGTCATATGATTGTCCAGTAATTTCCACCATTTATGCTGTTTTTGTTAAATTGATATTTATTGTGCATTGGGATACATTCTCGTTACTCTAGTTTTTTCAGATTGTATTGTCAATACTGTTATGGATTTGCTCGAAGGGCGTGCCAGTAAACTATCCCAGCTGCAAATGGGTACTCAATAAAGGTGATTTCACCGTCATATTTCTCAATCAATAGGTTGGCCACATTGACGGATGGAAAGCCATCTTGTGGTGCACAACCTCCCTGCTCATATAGATTATCGATAAGCATATTCAGTTCAGGAAAGGCGGTCTTTTTGTCGTCGCCAAGCTTTCCGGACAAGAGGAATCAGGCTGCAAGATAAGATGGCAGGACATTTTTGTGCTGCATCACAAAGTGTAAATATTAAACCCGCTTTGGTAAACATCAAATACCGGCTAAACCTGTGAACGGTCAGATTTCTGTATAGTCATGCCGCGCTAAAATCTGGTCTCCATCCTGAGTGGTCGTGTATTTGTTGTGAAACAATGAGCAGAAAAAAGCTTGAGAAAACCGTGACAAAAGGATAGGTTACCCTCGTTCATTATTCTATCTCTGTCCATTATAAATTTTAAAAACGAAAACTTTTACCATATCTTATCCAGGAGGGAATAACTATGCGAGCTTTATTGACAATCATTCTCATCGGTGCCCTGTATATCACTCCACTTTCCGCACAGGAGCTGCAGGGGACTCTTAAACTTATTCAGGAGTCCGGCAAAATCAAGATCGGATATCGTCAGTCCCATCCACCAATGTCCTTTCTCGATAAAAGCGGTATACCGAGTGGCTACTCCATAGATCTCTGTAAACATATAGTGACAGGAGTGGAAAAGAAAATTGACAAAGAAGTAAGCATTGAATATATCCCGGTAACTGCTGAGGAACGATTTGAGGCATTAATCAGTGACAAAATTGATATTTTGTGTGGGGCAACGACAACTACCTTATCTCGCCGAGAACTTGTTGACTTTACTCAGCTTACTTTTGTGACAGGTGGCTCATACATGGCCTTGAAGGGACGTAAAATCAAGAACAACTTTGATGGCAAAAAGATCGGTGTCTTGAAAGACACAACAACAGCTGTCGCGTTGACAAAACTGTTCCACGAAGCTGAAATAAAAACTGATATGGTTTTGCTCAACACCTTGGCTGAAGGATTCAGCGCTTTAAAAGAAGGTAAAATTGATCTGTTATCTGCAGATCAGGTTGTTCTGCTTGGACTCATTTTAAATGTCGAGAACCCAGGAGATTTTTCAATTTTTCCTGATATGTTTTCATATGAACCTCTTGCTTTAGCCATGCGAAGAAATGATGCAGATTTTCGTCTTATTGCCGATCGGACATTGTCCAATCTGTTTCGATCAAAACAGATTGATGCAATTTATGACACCTGGTTTGGCGGTTTCGGTCAAAGGCTAGAAGCCTTTGATGTGATGATCCAACTGAACACGATTCCGGAGTAAATCGGACTAATCCACAAAACCTATCTTCTTTTAGCCGCTCCTTCAATCAATTTTTGGACGAACATATCCATTACCAGCTTTTGCATTTTTTAATATCATGGGGCTTAGGAAGCAAAATTAAGAAAGAGGCAGCTTTATTGGATTCAGGTAAGGAACTGATACTTATGGTGAAAAAAACGATTTTTCTCAATGTGATTATTTTATTTATTGCTGCTGGTGTTGCCCAGGCCCAAGTGTCCATCACCTATACAGCCAGGGGGAAACAACATTTTACCATGACCATTCCAGATGATTGGCGAGTAAATGTTGGCTCTGAAACTGGTCCCTCTGGAACACCCGAAGGCGAGAAAGAACCACCTCGTCTTATTAGTGCCATGCCCAATAGTGGCGTGCCATTGTGGTTCGGCATGTGGGTTCCCGAAGATCTGGAGAAGATAAGAGATGCGAAGGAGTATATGGTCTCCCTCGGACTTGATTTACTTGATGATGTGGTTACTACGGAGAGTAAGTCTGACGTATTGAACTCCATGGACGTTTATTACGTGAGTGGTACTGGGAAAAAAGAGGGCGAAGCCATGGATTTTAGAGCAGCCTTTATCCAGCTATCGCAAGAAAGTGTGGCTATCGCAATTTACATCGGTCCTGCTGAAACAACGAAGAGTCACGGAGAGGACCTCACTCAGATGATTCATTCATTACAACCGGTAAACAGGGTGGGGCTAATATGAAAAAAATGATACAGCTTTTATATATTGCATGTGCCATGCTTCTGTTGACCATTGTAACAGGATGTAGTTCAACAGGATATAGTGGGAGTTCCAGTTATTATCATAGAAATTCTTGGGGTTATGATAACTACTACCGATCCGGTGTAAATCGAAATTATAATCGATCTAATGCAAGAGCACATGTTCGTTCAGGAGGCACGAGAGTCAGAGCAGGGCGGAGATAGATTTCTGTCTTTCTGATATCATTAAATTGAAGCAGTTTTCATAATTTTCCAACACAACAGGAGGTGCGCTATGAAAGTTTCACAAGCAGTCGACTTCCATCTGCAGTATCACCGAGCCAACTCCAAAAATAATCAGGTATAACGGTAGAAAAATACGAAATAAATAATAATTCAGGTGGCCGTTCATTTCTAACGTGGTGGTAAATCGGACCTGTGTTGCTTCATTTATGGCTGTCCAGGAGAACCATCTGCCTCCCGATCCGATTTGTCAGCCCAGCCGCCGCCAAGTGCTTTGTAAAGTCTTACATAGGCGTTAATGTATTGCTGCTGCAGTTGGGACAACTGCAGATCTGTAGAAAAGAGGGTTCGCTCAGTATCCAGCACTTCGAGGTAGCTGCTCACACCCTTGTCGTATCGTTTTTTGGACAGTTTGTAGGCATTTTTCGAGGCTTTCTGCTGACGATCGATGGCAGCCAGCTCTTCGCGGTAGGTGGCGATCTCAATTAAGGCATCTTCCACTTCCCGAAAAGCATTCAGTACAGTGTTTTCAAAGTGGTAAAGACTCTGCTGCATCTTTTGTTCTTCAATCTCTACCCTTCTTTTGTTCTTGTTGAAATCAAAAACCGGCCCCAAC
>DAOVUU010000130.1 GCA_030632405.1 Desulfobulbaceae bacterium
AAAACTTGCCTGCCCCCCTAACCCCGCTCAGGAACTGCACCCGCAATCTCATATGGCCGGATATTTACTTGTACACGAGGATAAGCCTATTTTTTTCCTCCCCGGAGTGCCAAAACAGATGAAACAACTCATGGTAGAACAGGTACTTCCAACCCTTGCAACCTGGCATAAAAACCACCACCTGACCACTTACCAGAGGATTTTCAGGATCTTCAATCTTCCGGAGACCGAAGTGAACCGCCGGATTTCAAGCCTAGACCTTGCTCCGGATGCCCATATCGGCTACTACCCTGTTTTTCCTGAAGTTCATTTGAGTCTTATTGTTCGTGACAAAAAAACGAACAATGCAAAAAAACTCTTTAAATCTTCATGCAAGGCGATATACACCGTACTTGGTGATGCTATTTATGGACAGGATCGTGACTCCATGGAGCGAGTAGTAGGAAAGCTCCTGCAAAAGAATGCACTGCGACTGTCCGTTGCCGAATCGTGCACGGGGGGACTTATTTCCAAAAAACTTACCGACATTCCCGGCAGCTCCTCTTACTTCCTCGGCGGCGTAATTTCCTATGCAAACTCTTTAAAAAGTAAATATCTTGGTGTACCTGAACAGCTCCTGAATAAATGCGGGGCTGTGAGCAGAGATGTTGTCGAAGCTATGGCTGTAGGTGTCAAAGAAAACAGCTTCTCCGATATAGGTCTTGCAGTGACAGGCGTTGCCGGTCCGGACGGAGGAACAGAGGACAAACCTGTGGGAACTGTATATATAGGAATTGCAACTTCCGAGGCAACATGGGTAACCAAGTTTCATTTCCCCGGAGATCGGTGGCAAATACGTACCCTCACCGCTCAAAGCGGGCTTGAGCTCATCAGAAAATATTTATTGCAGCTCGGGATCGAAGAAGAATAGTATAGCCACCATCTCTTCACTGTAATATGTTGAAATAAGATTTTTATAGATTATTAACTGTATGATGGTTTCAGAAAAAAAGACCCATAAACAAACTTTGATAAACTCGTTAAAATCTTAAATACTAGATGGCTAAGTAAAAAACTTCATATGCGAGGAGCGTAAATTTTCTATTATTTCGGCGTACTAGGGTACGTCGTAATGATAGAAAATTTGCAGCAACGAAGCAGATGAAGAATTTTTACGATGCCATCAAACTTTACCCTCATCGGAGAACAATATGGCCGCAGGTGAAAAAAAAGGAAAAATAAGTAGTGTGGACAACGCAATCAGCCAAATTCAGAGACAGTTTGGAAAAGGCTCGATCATGCGTCTTGGTTCCCAGCAGTCTGAAAACATACCAGTGATTCCAACCGGTGCTCTCAGCCTGGACATTGCTCTTGGTGTTGGCGGGTTTCCCAAAGGCCGGGTTGCAGAAATATATGGCCCGGAATCGTCGGGGAAGACAACCCTGGCACTCCACGCAGTTGCAGAAGCGCAAAAGTCCGGAGGAACAGCCGCCTTCATCGATGCTGAACATGCCCTTGACACAAACTACGCAGAACGTCTCGGGGTAGACGTTGACAACCTGCTCATCTCCCAGCCCGACTTCGGTGAACAGGCTCTTGAAATTACCGAAATCCTCATAAGATCAGGCGGTGTCGATGTTATTGTCATTGACTCGGTTGCAGCCCTTGTTCCCCGAGCCGAAATCGATGGCAATGTCGGCGACTCCCATATGGGACTGCAGGCCCGACTTATGTCTCAGGCTATGAGAAAATTTACAGGGGTCTTAAACCGCAGCAATACTGTTCTTATTTTTATCAACCAGATCAGAATGAAAATCGGTGTGATGTTCGGCAACCCGGAGACAACTACAGGAGGAAATGCACTCAAATTTTATTCTTCCCTTCGTCTTGATATCCGGAAAATAGGCCAGATCAAAGAAGGTCAGGATATCATTGGCAACAGGACAAAGGTAAAGGTAGTTAAAAATAAAGTCGCGCCTCCGTTTAAGCTTGCAGAATTCGATATTATCTATGGAGAAGGCATTTCAAAAATTGGTGATATGCTTGACCTGGCTGTCAACATGGAAATCGTAGATAAAAGCGGTTCCTGGTACTCTTATCTTGATGAAAGAATCGGTCAGGGCAGGGAGAATGCTAAAAAATTTCTCACAGATCAGCCTGAGATGTGTCTAGACATAGAAAACAAAGTAAGGCTTGCTTACGGCATTGCAGAGCGACCTGAAGAAATTCAATCTCCTGAGCCTGCAGAATAGTCAGAAAAAAGAAATGAATAAAAAAAGAACATTCGATGTCATTATAGTGGGTGGTGGGCCTGCCGGACTTTTTGCAGCCTACTACCTCGGCGAGCACACCAAACTCAAAATACTTGTTATTGAAAAAGGAAAATCCTCATTAAAAAGAAAATGCCCCATAAAAGACAACGGCTGCATACAATGTAAGCCATGTAACATTCTTTGCGGAATTGGCGGTGCGGGACTCTTTTCAGATGGAAAATTAAATTTTATCCATAAGCTGGGAAAAACAGATCTTACGCAGTTCATGAATACCTCTGCAGCAATATCACTTATTGACGAAACGGAGAGTATCTTCAACCGCTTCAACATGGATGGAAAAATTTTCCCCACCGACATGGAAAAAGCCCGTGAGATCCGCAAACAGGCAAGAAAACAGGGCATCGACCTCCTCCTTATTAAGCAAAAACACCTTGGCAGCGACAACCTGCCTCTCCATATATCAAAAATGGCCGATTATATAGCCGATCTGGGTGTAGTATTTCACCATATGGAAGAAGTGACTGAGCTTATCGTCGATAAAGGCAAGGTAACCGGTGTTATAACCGATAAAGCCACCTACAATGCACCTTATGTGATTATGGCCCCGGGCAGAGTAGGCGCAGACTGGGTTGGTTCTGTCGCTCGAAAAAATAACATTGAAGTATCCCAGCGAGGTATTGAAGTTGGTGTTCGGGTTGAAGTGCATAACGAGATCATGCAGGATATCTGCTCTATTATCTACGACCCCACCTTCTTTGTGAGGACTTCAAAATATGACGACCAGACCCGTACATTCTGCACAAATTTTGGAGGCTACGTCGCCCTTGAAAACTACCAGAATTTCGTCTGCGTGAACGGACATGCCCTTATGGACAAGAAGTCTGGAAACAGTAATTTTGCTTTTCTTTCCAAAGTCGTGCTGACGGATCCTGTGGAAGATAACCAGGCATACGGGGAATCAATCGGCAAAATAGCAACCCTTATTGGTGGTGGGAAACCCCTCCTCCAGCGATATGGTGATCTTAAACGGGGGCGACGATCAACCTGGAACAGAGTCAAGAACAGTTATATCGAGCCAACCTTAAAAAATGTTACCTGTGGGGACATTGCCATGGCACTCCCTGAAAGAATACTCACAAATCTCATGGATGGGCTCAATCAGCTGAACCAGATTATTCCTGGTGTTGCCAATGATGAAACCCTGCTCTATGCACCGGAAATCAAGTTTTTTGCTACCCAGATCAGTACCGACCAGAACCTGGAAACCACTATTAAAGGTCTGTTCGTTGCGGGCGATGGCCCCGGAGTTGCCGGCAATATTGTTTCAGCCACGGCCACAGCTCTGATCCCCTCAAAAGAAATTATACGACGAGAAGCAAGTTAATGGTGACTGACTCAAACCCTTGTAGACAAGGTATCATAGGGATACCAACAAACAACGACAATGATTGAAGAGTTTTTATTTTTCCGAAATATATTGACTCTTTAAATGTACCGATTATAATTTGGGCCGTAAAGGAATGATAATCATTACCTAATTCAATTTAATGGAGGAAAAAATGGCAAAATGGGAATGCCCTTGTGGCTATATTTATGATCCTGCAGAAGGTGACGAAGATAACGGAGTGGCACCGGGTACAGCATGGGAAGATGTCCCTGAAGACTGGGTATGTCCTCTTTGCGGTGCCGAGAAAGAGGCTTTTTTCAAAGTTGATTGATACGCCAAAGAGCTGGAAGGTTTAGAGAAGCACAATAGCCCTTCCAGCTCTTTTTCTATTTTTCCTGCGCCATCATTCTATAATAAGGGTCTCATACAACTCGTCATTATAGCCGATGTAGTAAGTAGTACCTCTCCTGAGAGTCGGAGCCCGCAGATTGCCGGTCCTGCCGGTTGCTCTTTTCAGTAAATCTTCCTTCTCCGCCGATTCAGGTTCAAACACAATTATCTTTTTTCCACTCGTCACATAGATTTTCTCAGCATCAGCAAGCAGATTCCAGACTGCATCTCTTTTCAACGTATCCTTTGCAGCATTGACTTCTTTACCAACTAAAATCTTATTCTCCTCAAAAACCGCCCGGGCTTTTTTACAG
The DNA here is from genome assembly GCA_030632405.1 of Desulfobulbaceae bacterium. Taxonomy (GTDB): domain Bacteria; phylum Desulfobacterota; class Desulfobulbia; order Desulfobulbales; family Desulfocapsaceae; genus Desulfomarina. Next base: position 4,344 of record DAOVUU010000130.1, read on the forward strand.
GAGACTCATCCTTTACGCATATATGCCCAGTCTATACTCATTCTTTCCCCTTTAATTGCTATACCGCACCTGAACAAAAAGTACTATTCTGCCGGTGGTGTGAAAACCCTTTTCCCCATCTCCATATCCATATGAAACATGCCCGCAGAAGCATCTCCGATCATTTTCAGTTTTTCAACTACCTCTCCCACGGTAGATTCTTCTTCAACCTGCTCCGCAACAAACCACTGCAGGAAAATATTAGCAGCGTGGTCCCTTTCTTCAAGGGCAACATCGACAAGGCCGTTTATGAGACCGGTAACCTTTGCTTCATGATCGGCTGTTTCCTGAATCACTTCAAGAGCAGAAGACCAGTCACCTTCAGGTTTCTCAATAGTATCCAGTTGAATGCTGCCCCCTCTTTCCAAAATATAATCAATAATTTTGATTGAATGAAAGAGTTCCTCCTGGGCCTGAGCACGCATCCAACTTGCAAATCCGGAAAGACTCTTTTCACTAAACCACGTAGACATTGAGAGATAAAGATATGAAGAATAGAGCTCCGCATTAACCTGCCCGTTAAATACTTCATTCATTTTTTTGCTGATCATTCTGTGTAACTCCTCTTTTATTGTTGGTATACAAACCCATTCAGATTATCAGGAATCTTATAAAAAGAATCCACGAATATAGTAATAACGAAGCAGATAAGGTGCCAGTTTTTTTAAAGAATAGAAAACCCTCGTAAAAATTCTGTATCTGTAAAAACGCCCTGCAGGTTCAAGATAAATAGATGCTACCCACAGCTATGATGGTCATATGCAGAAAAAGTGCTCCATTGAGAACCGCAAAAAGCAGCATATAATTATTTCTTCGCTTACTTCTAAACCTGAGAAAAAAACAGCCCAGTAAAGAAAACGAATTCAATATTATCAAAATTCTTACCACAGATCCGCTTATACAGGGAAGAATTGTAAACAGAATCATTACAGAAACTAACCCTCCAATCCAGGTAATAAAAAAGCGCCGGATTGTGTCCTCTTGAAAAAAAGAATACAAACTTGGAATTACGCCTGACGTATAATCTTCTCTATGGTGTAAGAGGACGAGCCAGAAATGAGGGACCTGCCATAAAATCATAAGAGTTATGAGAAGAAATGGTTCGAATCCGGTTTTACCTCCGCCGGCGACAAGCCAACCGATATATGGAGGTAATGCTCCGCAAACAGCACCGGGAACAATAGCCAGAACGGTTTGCTGCTTAAGAGGAGTATAGATACCATTGTAGAGAACCACCGCAAATGCGGCCATGAAGAGGGGAAAAATTGTTTCACTGACTGCATTGAGAACAATAACACCTGCACCGAGCAGTAAGAAAGCCTGATAGCCGGCCCGCAGCAGACTGACAGCCTTTCTTGGAAGAGGTCTCTTTTTCGTTCTTTCCATATGAGCATCGGTATGATGCTCCTGAATGGAGTTAAGGGTTGCAGCTCCTGTTGCCAAAAAAAACAGCCCCACTCCGGTCAACAAGGCGCGGGAGGAAACAGTGGGATCAGCAAGAAAGAACCCGAACAGAGCTGAATAGCCGACCAGAAGGCAAAGCGGCGCTTTTGCCAGGTATACGGCGGATTGCAAACTGACCCACAACCGCCTGTCAACACTCATTATTTACTCTTCTTCCAGCCACTCCAGATATTCGTCCTTTGGCACAATCCGCAACTTGGCCAACATCTCGGAATGACCAGCACCGCAGTATTCGGTACATTGGATATCATATTCTCCAATTTTATCTGCAGAGAACCAGACATAGGTCTCCATTCCTTTAACAGCATCTATTTTTATACGAAAAGCGGGAATATATAAACTGTGCACCACATCAAGAGATGTGACATTTAACTTAATCGCCTCACCAAGGGGAACCACCAGTTCATTTTCTGTCTCTTTATCGTTCTCGTAGACGAAAAGCCAGGAAAACATCTGACCGGCGACCTCTATCTCAATTGCATCCTCAGGAACCGTTCGTAATCCGATATATGAACTCCAGCCCACATAAAACATGGAGAGTGCAATGAGCGTTGGTACAATCGTCCAGATAATCTCAAGGAGATAATTATCCCGTATATCAGAAGGAACAGGATTCCTGCTCCTTCTGTATCGGATAACAAAATAGATCATAACAGCTGTTATACCAAACAGCAGGAAAACAGAAAATCCGAGGATATACCAAAAGGCCTGATCTACACCTTGAACCGGGGTCATAAAATCTCCATCTGTTGTTTAGATAGATACTATCTGAAGGCCACATCCCAAAATGTGAAACCTATCATTATGAGTAAAAAGCTTACTGTACCGATAAACGATAGATTGATAATCGGCCCCTCATATTTCAAATGCATAAAAAAGAGCAACACAAAGGTAACCTTTGTACAGGCAATACCCAGAGCCACCGGCACATTGAAAAAGCCAAGATCTATATAGGACACGGCGACAGTAACTCCGGTCAGAGCGAGGAGCAGACCTAAAATCAAAGCCAACGTTGTGTAGCTTAAAATATGAGTATCTTCCTGTGAGT
>DAOVUU010000024.1 GCA_030632405.1 Desulfobulbaceae bacterium
ACATCGATGTCAGTGGTATTACAACTAATATCGGCCTTAAGATCCATTTATAATGGTGCTGTTCATACCCATATCAACACCCTCCCTCTCTTCTTGACAGGAAGGGTGTTACAGGAATTTCCCTATCCTTTTCTTTCCGCCGCTGCCGCTGCAGATCTGGCAGACAGTCGCAGTAAAATTTTATAATTTCGAATAATTGCCTGGAAATTATCCCAATCTGTTACTGCTGTTACTGCCTGCTTAGCATAGGCCAACTCTCTTTTATCCATGACTACCTCCAACAAAATAAGATGATGAGAAGGTTCGAGAAATAAAAGACCCCCGAACCAATGAATTGATCCGGGGGCCCTGATTTCACCACAGATACATTACAGAAAGCCCCAACCCCGGGGACTCGTGCTGACTTTGTCAAGGCAGGTATTCTGACTTCCGGCTCTCCCTACTCGTCGCGCCTTCCCGAATTTTTTTTCAGTGGCAGTTACGACTTTTGTCCCCGGTTACAGCGGCGGGCCCGTCCCGGATTTTCACCGGGTTCCCTCTTGTGTCTTAAAGACACCCTGACAGTTACGTTCTATCTATTTATTTTACCCAAGTCAATTCAAATATGATGAAGTAGGTAAAAAAATCTCCCGCTCTGTGATTCCCGCATAGGCGGAAACAACACCAATTCGACATCTCAGAGTTGTCAGAAAAATAGGAGCTTGTCCGAGAATAGCCATTTTGTTCAAAAACGAGGCATTTTCAAAAAACAAGCGCAGTCATATAATTGATATTACGAGTATTGTTTTTTGAAAATAACGAAGAGTTTGGGCAAAAGGGCATTCTCGGACAGTCTCCTAGGGCTGCTGCCGTCTGATTTCTACCAGCATCTCCCGCCCGCCGTTTTCCAGAATATACTCGCCAACCCGCTTTCCAAGCTGTTCTGCATCCCGACGCGATCCCCTCGCTTCTCTGCAGAGGATATTTTGGCCATCAAGACTTGCCAATCCTGCAGTAAGAGTGATCTCATCATTTTCCAGCACTGCCAACCCAAATGCAGGAATGGAGCACCCACCTTCCAGTTTTTTCAGAAAACCTCGCTCTGCAAGCAGACAGGCCTCACTCTCTTTATTGTTAAGGCAATTACGAATCATGGCAGCTTTCGCAGCGTCAAGTGATGTGGAAGTTTCAACTGCAATGCACCCCTGTCCCACCGGAGGAATAAATTTTTTCTCATCAAATTCCATTACAATCATTTCCTCATACCCCATACGTTTTACTCCGGCATAAGCCAGTATGAGAGCATCGCAATCACCATTCTGCATTTTACGAATACGGGTCTGCAGATTGCCCCGCATATCAACCGCCTCAACATGTGGATAGTAATGACGCAGCAGGGCCCGTCTCCTCACAGAAGATGTGCCAATTTTTACCGGACGGGAACTGTCAGCAAGATCCATGCTTTTGTCCGTACTCAACAGAACGTCATTTACTTTTTCACGCTCAGTGAAAGCGATCAGAGTAAATCCTGCCGGCAGCAGTGACTGCATATCTTTTGCACTGTGTACAGCGATATCTGTTATCCCCGCTGCCAGCTGTACCTCCAGTTCTTCAGTGAACACACCTTTGCTGCCGATTTTGGCAATGGAGACATCGAGAATTTTATCTCCTTTGGTCTCCATACTGTTAATCTGTGTCTCCATTCCACCCTCATTGAGCGCTCTGGCAACCATTTCAGTCTGCCACATGGCGAGTTTACTTTTCCGCGATCCAATTGTTATCATGTGTAACACCCTGGTTGAAGTGACAAGTGAACTTTGCCAGATATTTTATATTTACTTATTGGGAGAGTCTGTTTATCGTGTGCCGTATTTTACGGTTTGCTCAATTAACCTGCCACATGCATTAGCGTACTTAAATCTCCTTTTTTTCCTTGGAAAACAGGTTCTATATTTGCCTACATCAGCTAAAATCAGTATCATTTAAGTATGCGATTACTTCTCTATAACATACGCTACGGAACCGGACATAAAAATGGTTATCACTCACCACTGCCGTTTACCGGTTTTTTTAAGAAAACCGGCGTAAATCTTCAGCGAATAATCAACTTTATAACTTCGATCAACCCCGATATAGTCGCTCTGGTTGAGGTGGATTCCGGTTCATACCGATCCGGGAAATTCTGTCAGGCAGAGATCATAGCCAAAGAACTGGGATTCAATTACGTTGTTGAAAACAAATACCCGAATGACTCTCTGGCACAGATTGTCCCTGTACTCAATCGCCAGTCCAACGCTCTGCTGACCCGTCAAGGGATAGAGCAACATCAATTCCATTATTTTGAACAGGGAGTGAAACGGCTGATAATTCAGACTGATCTTCAAGAAATCGCAATCTTTATCGTCCACCTTTCTGTCAAATACAGACACCGACAGAACCAGCTTGAATACCTCCATAACCTCACCCAGCAAACCGACAAGGAGCTTATTATTGCCGGAGATTTCAACACATTCTGGGGAAGCCGTGAGCTGAATCTTTTTCTTGCTGCAAGCGATCTAAAAAACGCCAATATCTCTAATGCCCCATCTCATCCAAGCCATGCCCCCCATCGACAGATAGATTTCATCCTGCACAGCAGCGGGATACGAATTAATAATTTTTATATCCCCGACGTACGGCTCTCAGACCACTCTCCTCTAGTCTGTGATTTCTCCTATTTATGATGGCGTCGTAAAACTCTAAGGCGGACTTTGCCCGCAACCGAAAGTTTATTCATGCATCTAAACGATTCAGGGGCAGCCGTACCTCAAAACGGCTGCCCTCATGCAGAACTGAATCAAGCGAGATAGTTGCGCCGTGGGCCTCCAGAACAGCGCGTACATAATTTAACCCCAGCCCAAGCCCCTTCTGAGAGCGACTCCTGTCTCCTCTGTACAATCTTTCCCATATACGTCCCTGCTCACTGCCGGATATTCCCATTCCATTATCTTCAAAAGTGACGACACCATACAATCCGTCAACCGCAACGGATATTTTCACCCATCCCCCTTCTTTGCCATACTTAATCGCATTATCCAGCAAATTTGCCCACACCTGTGATATCCGGGTGCAGTCCATCCTGGCATAAACTTCAGTTTCTCTTTCCAGCCTCACCTCAACCATTTTTTCTTCTGCCACATACTCATATAATGTGACAACTTCTGCCAGTGATTCGCCTATCTCACCCTCCTGCAGCTCAAGCTGCATGGTTCCGGATTCCGCCTCCGCCACACTCATCATTATTTTCAGCATAGCCAGTACACGCTCGGATTCCTCGAGACAATCCGACAGTGCCTCCCGCAACCGTTGGGCATCATCCTCCGCCTGCAACCCGTATTCGGCAACAGATCGCAGACGAGTCATGGGTGTTCGGAGATCATGAGCCACATTGTCTAAAGAATCCTGCATTTCCGAGATCAGGTGATAATTTTGACGAATAAGGCGATTGATCTGCTTGTAGAGACTGTCAAGCTCCGGACCATTACCATCTTCAGGCAGAAGTCCTGCTTTTTGTGTTTGGGCCAGCTCTGAGATTTTCTTTCTGGTAAAAACGAGGGAAGAGAGGCTGAGACTTACATAATAGAGAGCAAGCGGCCATAATATCAGTGAACTTCCGGCAACTACCCAGGCAGTCTGACGAACAAGTTTTCTGTACAAACCATACCATTCGCTCCCATCCTTGGCTGCCTGAATCAGCAGATTATCACCATATTTTCTGGTAATTACGGACAGCACTCTTTCGGCTTCATCCGACCCTACAACAAGCCATATTCCCGTTTTTTGCGGCGGCAAATCAATGAGACCTTTGAAAGTCGAATGTTCAGCATGCTCATTAACTACAATGATATGGTCTTTGCCCCGAATCATTCTGATAAAAAGAAGGCTCTGCAGCGGGCTGCCGCCCTGCAGATGTTGAGGACCGGAACGGACATTTGCAGGATGATTATTCGAGAGATAGGCAGTTAACAGCTTCTCTGTTTCCTGCCGTTCAATGGTATGCAATTGAGTCCGGACAACCATCAGATAAGTGAAAGCCAGCAGAGCACCTCCGAACCACAGCAGAAGAAAGAGCGGCAGTGCTTTTCCACACCTTGACCAGGAAAAACTCTCTCTACTCAGACTTAAGAACATAGCCCACGCCCCGGACGGTATGGATCATTTTTGCAGTATAATCTCTGTCGACCTTGTTTCTTAATCTGCATACCAGTACGTCAACAACATTGGTTTGAGGATCAAAAGAATAATCATATACCCGTTCAAGAATGGTTGTCTTGGATAAAACAATACCGGTATTACGCATCATATATTCCAACAGACTATATTCTTTTGCAGGCAGCTCAATTTTTTCTCCCCGTCTGTATACCTCATGTTTCAACAGGTCCATTTCCAGCTCCCCGGCTCGAAGAGTGGTAGGTTGAACAGATTTCTGATCTCTCCTGATCAGGGCTTTGATTCTTGCCAGCAGTTCGCTGAAAGAAAACGGTTTAATCATATAGTCATCACCACCCCGCTGCAATCCCTGTATCCTGTCATCAACAGACTGCTTGGCGCTGAGGATCAAAACCGGAGTATTGGCACCTTCAGTCCGCATCGACTCTATGACAGTCAGGCCATCTAATAGGGGCAGCATCAGATCTATCACCGCCACATCATAAGAAACGGTGAGAGCCCGATCCAACCCCGACCGGCCATCATGGCACACATCCACACTGAACCCCGCTTCCCGCAGCCCTTTTTCAATAAAAGAACTGATTTTCACATCATCTTCTATCAATAATATTCGCATATTAATTCACACAAAACTATCCAAGTCAACCTTGATCCATTACAATTACCGAACAATTCCTCCCCGTCACTCCATCCGACATCCGAGTCGATCGCCTGTATGAAAAATAATCTTTTGAACAGCATGTACAGTTTCCCACCACTGTAATTTTCGACTCCATCAATCCCGCATTGATCAGCTGATATTGTGATATTTGCCAAAAATCAAAATAATCCGGTGAAACCATAAACGACCAGAACTCCTCGGGTAACTCTCTTTTATAATTGACAAATTCGGCGCAGCATGGTCCCAGAGAAGGGCTTATCGCTGCCAAAATATTTACAGGACTTACACCATAATCAGAGATCATCCGACTAACAACCTTCCCGAGGAGATTAGTCACATTCCCCCGCCAGCCACAATGCACCGCTGCGGCAATATCTTTTACAGGATCAAAGAGAAGAACAGCCTGGCAGTCGGCCTGCTGAATCATGAGGCCGACTCCTTTCTGATCGGTTATCAATGCGTCAATACTGTCAATTTCCCTGCTGCTGTTTATGGACGAAGACAGACAATAAATCCTGTCACCGTGTACCTGTTTTGCCGAGAGAAGTGAGGGGCAACCTGACGTTTTCTGTATTCGCCGACGATTTTCAAATACTTTTTTTTCCCTATCCCCTACACCATAGCTCACATTCATCGAATTAAACGGAGCAGCCCCAACTCCACCATATCGATCGAAGAACCTGAATCTGCAGCTCATTCCAGACCGTGATGTGTAGATTCCGCCTTCTGCGGTAATCTTAATCTTACAATGTGGATTCATACTCACCTATCCGACCTCTGTTCAGCAGACCAGGGACTACAAAAAAAATGGGAATGTCCATACATCATGGACATTCCCATAGGGAGTAAAAAAGATTCTGCTCAGTTTACTATTCTAGAAATATGCCTCAAAGGTAAGATAAACCTGATCGGCGCTCTCTACAGGATCCATTCCCATCATCTGCATCTTGGCAAGATCCGCTTGATCACTTAAATCGTATGGTGCAAAATTCCAGTCACCGGAACCGGAATAATCATACTCATAGTGCTGGTACCCCAGACGCATAAAAGTTTTCGCATATTTGGATATTGCCTCACCGGTGGGCAGATCCCAGATTGTGTATATTTCATACACTTGACCACGGGTTGCAAGCTTGGACTGATAAATTTCATCATGTCCCGGAGCCATTGCCAGCCAGTATTGCGAACCATAGTTGAATTCAGCGCCGAACTTAAACCCGCTATCATCCAGATCATATCTTGCACCGAGATACAAGGAGTAGCCGTTTTCATCATCGGTGTTGGGGCCAGTAGGACTGAAAGGATCATTAAGAAATCCATCATCATCAGGCCTGGTCTGTGACCAGCCGCCGGACACGAAATAATTAAAAGCGGCAATTTTGTCCTGGTAAACCGCAGAATTATGCCAGATATTTCCCAGACTTGTTCTATCTCCCATACCACTCATAGAACCAAAATTAGCACTGATGATCGGGTCCTGAAAATTTGGATAATTGAAGAGATTATATGCCATAAAACTCTGGACATAGGCAAAACGATCTCCCTTTTTCATGATATCCCAGGAAAAACCTGCAAAATCGAGATCGTCAAGCTTCTGCACAGTCTCATCCTGAAGACCTGCTTCAAAGCCACGACCATAACAGAACCTCAATCGGCTTGCGCCAAGACTGTCCGTACCCCAGTCCCATCCGTAACCGAGTGACAGACCGTCAAAAGGCCAGTCCATAAACGCCATAGGCGTAGCCAGTCGCCCATCTGCGTTCATTCGTATCTGTGCAGGCGGTCCATCAGTTGTCGGCCTGCGGCCTATTGAAAACCATACAGGTTTGCCGCCTATATTGTTCCAGTTAACGAAGGCACGATCCACATAGAGTGCACTGGAACCTATCGGAGACCTGGTAACATTACCGTCAAAAGTAGGAAACATGGCACGGCTGTCATCAGTAAAAGCAGACTGATTTCCCCAGGTCTTATACATTGCCAGGCGTCCCTTAAATTCTACATTTTCGGTGGCCTTCACCCGCATGTTGAGGCGAAAACGATTGCTCAGAATGTTATCATTATTAAGAGATCGACCAAAAGTAGTGTCCGCACTGTAAAAATCATATCGAGCACGGAAATCACCATACAATTTAAATCTTGCAGCCAGATCCCAATCCTCTGAACGTTCATCAAGATCTTCCAGATCTTCACCAAGACCTTCAACGTTATCAGAAAGCGCTTTGTTCATCTCTGACTGGGCTGCCATGGCCGCTCGCAATTCGTCGAGCTGTTTACTGAGTGCCTCAATCTTCCTCTCCATATCAGCAGCATTCACACCGGCACCCGGACCGGCCCCAGCCATTGATAAAGCCGGAAAGGCCAGTATACCCACAAGTGCCATTACAGAAATCTTTTTTACCATAGTGTTTCCCCCCCCCAGAATTTTTTTGAAAACTCGTACCAACTTTCAAAGATACCTTGCAATGTGAAACAATGTACTTAACATAACAGTTAATTACTATACTACTCCGTCGCATTTGTCAACAATGCAACAGGAAGTCAAACACAAAAAGCACCTGCAATTATCATACTCCGTATTGATATGAAAATCCCAATTGTCATGGTCGCTTTTGGCACCACATCAAAAGCCATATCAACATACCAATATATTGAAAAAATAACTAGAGACCGCTTCAAAAATCATACAGTTTTCTGGGCTTTTTCTTCCCGGGTCATAGCACATCGCCTCCAACAGGAGGGCATGAAAGAAATCCAGCATCCTGCTGAACGTTTCAACCTGCTCGCAGAACAGGGGTACAAGAGTGTAATCGTGCAGCCCCTCCATCTCTTTGCCGGAAAGGAATTTGACACTCTGACAAGAGATATGCAGGAATCAACACTGAACTGTATCTCCGGCGCCCCCCTGATAAGTTCTCCACAAGATTATCATGATATTTGTAAAATTCTTCAACCGTTTATCACCTCACATCCCCCAAAAGCCACCCTGATTCTAGGTCATGGTACATATCATCCAATATGGACAGCCTACTACTGCCTGGAAACATTTCTCAGACAGCAATTCGGCCCACATATTTTTGTTGGAACCGTTGAAAAATACCCGAACTCAGACCATCTGGCAGACAAAATCAGCGAGGCAGGTTATAAAGAAGTGCGTATCATCCCGTTTTTTCTTGTTACCGGGATACATTACAGAAGGGATATAATCGGCGACAGCGAATTTTCATGGCAGAACAGGTTCAGAAAAAAAAATATCGCTGTGGAGATGATAAAACAGGGACTGGGAATGTTGCCAGGGTTTACAGACATCATTACCAGACACATAAAAGCTGCGATAGACAGAAGTAATGAATATAGATAGGAAGATCAGGAGGAAAGAGTGCCGGAAAAGTCCTCAGCAAGATTACTGTCAATGACGTAGATACAGATCTCCTTAGCCCCCTGTCCGGAATAGAAATACTTTTGCTGCAGATTTTCAATCATATACGTCACATCCTCCTGAATTTTTTTGTCATATGTCTTAAAATCCTCTTTAGTATAATCCTTCACTGCCCGAGGAAAATTCTCGTTTTTAAGAAACGGATCAAGTACTTTTTCTTTCAGATTATACACATATTTCTCATAGAGATGCGCATAAAGGCTGGTTTCCGAAATAGCCATCCCGTCACGCAGTATTTCCTGGGTCAGAGCAATGGTCGTATACGTTTTTTGTGTAGCTGCTCGAAATGCAGCTGCATCCTGATTTTCCACCTGCAGCCGAGACTCCACGCTCTTAAGAAAATCCTCAGTTATTTCAATCTTATCTCCAGTAAATTCGCAAACCTCCACCGCTCCAATATCGAAATTTACTGCATAAATATAGTGTATAATATTTTTAGAAATCTGTTCTTCATTATAATAATAGAGTGATTCTTTGACCTCCTGCAATACGGTATAATTATACATCCTCAAAAGAGAGTCGAGAAAACCCATGGGCAGAATCTCCTTGTTCTCTTTACAGAACTTCCTGAAGTATTTCCGCAGCATAGACATATCAATAAGTTTATCATCCCTGGCATAAGTGGTGTAAAACTCATTAAACATCTTGATGGAATCCCGGCCGGAAAGCCCCTTCCAGCCATCCTTTTCCGATTCCGCTATAATCGTTCGCCGCCGTCTGGCAGTGAAACCATCCACATCTTCCTCCGATAACCAGTTAGGTATATGGCCGGTAAAAATTTCCATCTTCAATAGCTGAAGATGCTCATCGCAGTACATCTCGTATTTCTCAGGATTACCAATCCATTCCTCCATCGCCTTCGATTGGGTCATAAGCCTGGTGGCGATAATTACCCGGGCAAAATTATGGAGAACTCTGGGCAGAAAACTCTCCTCCAGATGCTTACCGAAATTTTCTCTATAAATATCTACTTCTGTTTTCAAATCAAGGACATATGGGATATTAATATATTCTACCCTGTCGGCGAATGCATGCAGATCTTTGAGCAGTTTCTTGTCTTCAGGATTCATCAGAGCAAAAAGCAGAGAATTTACCCGCTCTTCTATATCTTCAACCTTGTGCACGCCATCACTGATGATGTTATGTAACTCCATCAATCGTTCGGTATTATGGGATTTAATATCCATGAGTGCATAAATGCCGTTATTGGTTTTGGCATAGCGGGAATAGAGATAGCTGACCCGCATTGCCCCCTCCATCATATTGTTCAGGCTCCTCTGCACCACTTCATTGCTCATCACACTCTGCTTCAACGGCTTGTCGCCGGGATTGAAAACAGATATACCCTCACCCAGCCTGCGATTGTAAACATAGGGCCGGGCAAAGACAAATCCCATAACCCTGGCGGGATCCTGATGTTTTTTCAGCAGCTCCTGATAAATTGAACTGCAGATAGTACAGGGCTCATCTTGAAAAACCCATTCATATTTTTTCTCAGTAAAAATGTGCCATTTGATTTTATCATTTTCAAAAAGATCGTCAAAAAAACTGCGACGAACATCTCGGGGAACAATAAGGAGAGGATGATCGTGGCTCGGACACGGTACATCCAGATAGCCGCTTAAATCTGTTTCACCTCTGCAGGCACCTTTCAGTTCGGTTGCAAGTTCCTTCTTCCCTTCACCCTCCAACACCCAGGCAAGTTTGTCCGTAAGAGACCCCAGACTATGGACACCGCCCACCAGGTGGTCTCGCTTGAGCCGCCATACGACTTCATATCGGAATCCTTCCGGAGAATTGGCGTATTCCTCAAACTTTCTCAGTAGATTATTGAGAAATGTGGATTTTCCACTTCCATGGGGCCCATCAAATATAAATATCTTATTTTGCTTGCCCCCGACTTTAAAGGATTCCACATGCCGCATCAGACGATTGGCAAACAGACGATCAGCAAAAAAGGCCCTGTCGGAACCTTCAACAAACAGTCTGCTGCAGTCATATTTTAAAAATCCTATCGCTTCCGGATCATCTCTGTCTTCCTCCTCTCCTTCACAAATGTAGGCATTTATCATATCAGCGTAGACCTGATAAACATCTCGAATCAACTGCTCGGGACGGTCTATAACCTCCTGAAGAAAATCACTAAATGAAATTATTGGCCGGCGGTACCATTGTCCTTCATGTTCAGCAAGATTGCTTATGGCGTTTGTTATATCCCGCATTCATTCACCATTATCGACCAGGACTCTGGTCATTTTTCTATCCTTCATTGTATATCTGAAACGTTTCCATTTGATCTTCTGAGAAACCGTCTCCTGTTGAGCGGTCTGAGCCGGGCCTGATTCTTTTTTGACCGGTTCCGGCTCAGCAGTATACAGACACACCTTTCCTCCCCAGAGAAACTCGACTCCCATCAGAGTCGCTTCAAGATACTCTCGCACAAGGGGTTTTTTTTCAAAAAGGTGGTTGAGAATAAGTGTGTTATTTTCATCAACGTTAATAACCACAGAGGGTGGATGGTAGAGAGAATCAGCAACCATATTTTTATAATCGGCAGCCCTTTTGCTCTTAATATAGTACTCCCAGGTCATCCGCTCTCTGTTCAATCGTTTTTCCACAACAAACAGCTTATATTGATCAACAAAATCCTGATCAACAAATGCGTTAATGAACATTGAATCTGAAAAATCTTCACGCACAGCAAAGATGAATTCTTTCCCTGTCCCCACTTTTGTATCATATTTTCTGCGCTTGAATTGATCAGATATTCTGTTAAAATTAAATGATATACGGCCTTTATCAGCCTGGGATTTAAGATAACTGAAAAGACGCATGCCAAGAGCGTAAGGATTAAGACCGACCCGGGGCATTGAAGTAACTTTTGCGTTGACTATGGCAAACTCAACCTCATGACCTTTGATACGATCATCCTTTAAAAAGAGTTCTTCATGCCAGTAACTTGCCCATCCTTCATTGAGAATTTTTGTCCTTATCTGAGGCTGAAAATAGAGGGAAGTTGTGCGTATCACCTCCATCACGGTCTTCATCCACTTATTCTCTTCTCTTCTCAGAAACTCTGAGTTATCCATAAGAAACTGGAGCAGATCAAGCCGCCCGCTATCTCTTTTCTCCTTCAGAGCTTTTTCATAGTATGATTCAAACTCAGCATGTCTGTTTTTCACACCATCAAGAAACAGTTTCTCTCCATCCTCTGGATGCTCTTTTATGAAACTGTTATACGATTCAATTTCTGAGACATATCCTGCAATCGAACTATCGGGCAATTCCTGGAGAAAGCTGTCGAAATAGAAATCCAACATCGACAGTCTTGACTTCCCTCTCTCTGCGGAAAGATCAGAGAGCAGATCAAAGTAACCGACCAGGTTATCGATGGATTTGGAAAACTCAATGATATAGTCAACCCATCGTCCTTTTTCGGACCGGAGTTTTGCAATCAGCCGTTTATCAGAAAGGGCCTTTCCCGCAAAATCATACTCCCAGGTATGGCGGAAGAAGAGGTTGTTCTGAAAAAAATCGATATGGCCGATTACGTGATAAAAAATCATCACATTCAACCAGTCAGGATTATTGTCATTATAAAATGAGATTGGTGGACGGGTATTGATTACAGTTTCGTATGGATTACTGGGATACAGTTCATACTGACCCTGCTCCCGCAGCACCTCAACATCCTGCACCCAGTAGTCATACAGTGTTGGAATCATGGTTTTGGGAGACAGCTGAAGAAAATCACGATTTGTCACAATGTATTCGAGACTCTCTCCTTGAAAACTGAGCCCCTCACTTCGGGCGCG
>DAOVUU010000383.1 GCA_030632405.1 Desulfobulbaceae bacterium
CAATCCGGCCCGACCGCATGCCGATTGCCCGCTGGAGCCCGAACTCCCGCATTCGCTCATATACCGCCATCAGCATGGTGTTCACAAGACCGAACCCCATAGCTATAAATACAACTACAAACCAGATCAACATATAGCCATTGAACATCTCAAGATAGGCACTTATTGAGGGCAACATCTGGTGCCAGTCTTGTACTGTATAATCAGTACCTTTTATTGCTGCATTCAGCGCCGATACAAGGTCTGCCAGTTCATCTCCTTCACCCCTCTTCCCCTGCTCCAGATTGACAGTTATTTCTGTCACCCCTTCACCTGTCCCGAGCATTTCCTGCAGAACCGGGAGCCCCACAAAGACATACATTTTCTCGGTCTGAGCAAGCTCTGTCCTGTATGTACCCCTGATTCTGAACGACCGTGAGACATTTTCCCATTCACTATTCTGGCTTACGAGAACGACCTTTCTCCCTACTTTGGCACCAATCCGTTCAAGCAATGCTTCACCTATAACAAGGCCGGCTGACTCTCCCGAATCGATCATTCTTCCCTGATAAACCGGTCTACCAATAAAGGAAATCCCGGATTCGTCTTCCGGAACAATACCAACGATGATAACACCCACATGCTCCCTGCTAGTGCTTAACATCCCATCAACTTTGATACGCCTTGCAATACGTGCGCCGGGGGGAAGCAGAGGCGTAATATTCGAGAGAAGTTCCTGCGGTTCTGAAATCCTTCTGATGATTGAAGGATCAACACGATACTCTGGATCCTGGATACGGATATGGCCTACAAGATTGTTGATGGCATTGTCCACCATGCCGTCAATCATTCCACGGCTCAGAGCAGAAAGGACAACCATGCTGCCAATCCCGATCACGATAGCGGACAGGATTATGAGTGTACGTCGTGGATTACGCCAGAGATTACGCCATGCAATTGAAAGATCCATTCTCTATGCTCCTCCACATTTCCCATACTCTTAAGGCGTTTCAACCACGCAACGCCGCAACAGGACGCATATGCACTATTTTCAAGGCCGGTATCAAAGCTGTTATAAAAGTCACCACACAGATTATTGCCGGCCCGATGAGTGTTGATAGCAGGGTTAAGCGGGGGTAAAGCCGGTCAGCAATACCATACTGGGCCAGCAAATCACTGCTCTCTCCCATACTGATACCGTAGTGGGAAAACAGCAGGGTGACAGCAATACCGAGAGCCATACCTGTAATCAGTCCGATACAGGCCATCGCCAGGGACTCCAGCAACATTATCTTCACCAGCCTCCCCGGCTTCGTACCGATGGCCATAAGTACACCAAACTCCCTGGTCCGCTCAAAAATAGCCATAAAAAAAGTGTTAAGAATAGAAAAAGCAACCACGATCACCAGGATCCCATACATGATGATCCCGCCTATCAGGTCCAGTTCTATGGATTGCTTCAGCCCGGGTGTCAGCTCATCCCAGGTCAAAACCGCAAAATCAGATGCCTCCGGCAAAATACCAATCGCTGCCGCAACGGGTCTGTCATCAGCAAGGTTTTTTGTTATTATCACAAGACGGTGGGCACTGCCTTCCATAGCAAAAATTTCATCAAAGTCAGAAAAAGGTATCTGCATAACGGTGCGATCAAATTCATCGATACCTGTCCGGAAAATGCCGACAATTGTGACGACGGTAGCCGCTACCGAGCCGTCTCTGCCCTGGCCCATCAGGGTACATTCATCCCCGATATCAATCTGCAGCCGCTCGGCACCAAGTGCGCCAATAATCGCCGCATTGACATCATCATCTCGGAGATATCTGCCTTTTCGAATCTGACCAGGAAGTGAGGAGATACGACGCTCAACACCGGGTCTGACTCCGCCAACCATAATTCCTCTGCTTCTATTCGAACCAGCTGCCAGGGCAAATGCTTCCGAGCGGGCGGTTGCTGCGTCAACACCATCGAGTACACCAATCTTTTCCAGCAAATGGTCAGGGTTCTCGATCACTTTGTGCATCTCCGGTCTGTTCTGGTACCCTCTCGCCTGTATCTGCAGGTGCCCGGTGCTGAGCCGCACCGAAGAATCAATCATATCCTCGTAGGCGCCGAACTGGAAAGAGAGCATAAATACCAGCAGGCCCGAAGCAAAGACTATTGCCAGAATAGTCAGGACAGAACGGCGCGGGTTACGCCATATATTGCGCCAGGCGAGCAGGTAATCACCCATATTCAGTGTCTCCGGTTTTTCAGGCTGGTAAGAGTAAACAAGCGGTCACTGAGAATATCTCCAAAGCTGAGTTCCATATATTCAAGCCTGGTATAGCGATCTTTTTTTTCGACCCTGTGCATTGTCCATATCCGGGGAAACAAACGTCCGCCAAACCTCTCGATCTGTTCCGCGACCATCTCCTTGACCAGCACCATCTCTTCATCGAAAAAGGACTGTTTAAGGAGGATACCGTCCTCACGAATAACCAGCTCCTGCTTACCCCAGACAACGGGTGCACTCTCTTTAGCTATGGATTCAATGGTATACACTGTTAATCCGGCAACCACCTCTCTCCCTTTTACAGAGTGGAGGTAATCATCAAGGACGCTGTCTGATTTGGCCAGATCATCATTGGAAAAATCGGAACCCATCCAGGACTGACTCATCATCGAAGGCGGCAATTTGATGACCCGGTTGATTTTGGGATTGTAGGTCCACATCTCCCTCCCCTTCTTCAATGTTCCGTTACCGGCATCTTTTGCGGGTTTTTCAACGAAAAACAGTGAGCTCTGGCGTCCCTTGGTCCACCCCTTCATGACCATGCTTCTCTGGAAATCGGGCCTGTGAATTGTCATCGAAAAACGGGCCACGGAACTTAAGCCCCGCCAATAGTCAAATGCCTGTTCGACGATTTCACGCGCTTCTTCCTCTGGTGCGGTCTCTGCATTCACTTGAGCCGGCAGAAAGAAGAAAATCCAGGCAAAGAAGATATAAAGAGCAGTGTTTTTATGACGTTCTTTTTGCATCTCAATCCTCCTTTGAAGAACTATTTTTTTTCAGATGCACTCCTGGTAACGTTACAGAACAACCAGCTCAGGTGCAATGATAATATTTTAGTTCCCTTCCGGCCCTTTTCTAACTGGATAAAGACGGCTTTTTAAGACAAACCAGATCCTCGACAAGTGTTGACTTGATTTCAATATTAGCCTCAAC
>DAOVUU010000068.1 GCA_030632405.1 Desulfobulbaceae bacterium
AGCTTGACGAGTAGAGTGTCCTTCATATGATAGACCCCGCCACCCGTTGCAACAACCGCAGGCGTGCTCTTTTTGAGTGGTCGAATCCGCTCCCCCTGTCCTTTGTAAAAAATCCGGATTTCCCATAACTGCGGTTCATCAGATCCGGACGCATTATCCTTTTTCCAGATAAATGCGTAATCAACAGATTTCAGAATGCTGTTTAGAGCTGTACCCAGCGGACGGTCAACAAATGTCGCTGAGATTTTCGGATTAATTCGGGGGTCGATAAGAATGCGGATTCCCTGGTCGGAGAGTTTGCCAAGAATCGTTGAAAGCGGTTGCTTCTGTACATCCAGCGTAAGCCGGTCGCCGTCAAGGCGTACAATCTGGTCTGAAGCCCGGGAAAAATGGGAGTTCAATGATATGCTGACCATAAATATGAGGATCAGTTTAAACAGCTTCATAGCATATCCACTTTGTTTTAAAAAAGAAGTTCGTGAAGATATTTATATCCCTCAAGGAGCACTGAACTGTACTTCGTTCATTGAGATTAAAACTGTGTCTCTTTTATCGTATCCAGTTTTGATCACTCAAGCAAGTTTTTCATAACAATCCAGGGAGGCAGTTACTTCACCTGTGTTATAACATTGTAATGATTATCAACTAAAGATAAACTCATAAAAACCTTGCATATCAGATGGCTCAATCATCCCGGGCAGTGCAGTACGACTCCCGGGTAAAAAGAACCATTATGATGGACAGCGCACTACTCACCAGAAGCCAGACAAAGGCCGCAGAATATGCTGTACTGCTGTATATCCTTGCCCCGTCCAGCAAAACACCATCCCAGTGAGTATCGAGAATTTTCCCCAGCGTCGGCTGCATGATAGCAGCAATTCCAAGGACCGACATATTAACAACCCCCCCCACAGCACCTGACGCTCCAGGATGATTTACTTCTCTGGCAAAGGCAAATCCGACGATGAGCCCCCCGGATACAAGACCGATCGCAGCCAGCATGGGATACAGCAGTACATAGGGCAGATCAATAAACAGAAACAGAGACCAGAACAGCGTGGCGAGAATTGTACTGAAGAGGTAAGGGCGTTTGCGCAGCCCTGCCCGATCCGAAAAAGCCCCGAGAAGCGGTCCGCCGATAGCCCAGGCAATAAGCATAGTCGAGGTAATTGTTGCAGCCTGACTTCTTTCAAGACCGTGTACCTGTGTCAAATAAGGTACCCCCCAGAGCCCGGCAAAAACCAGGACAGGTGCCGCCGAAAAACCACCTGCAAAAAAGAGCAGCCAGGTATCCTTCCGGGCCATCACTGATCTGAGAGCAGCACCCGCGGGAAGATTCCCCTGCTTGAGCACCGAAGCATGGGCGTAGCTCTTATAACCGTAGTCGCTGGGATCATCACGCACTGCCACCCATATAAGTGCTGCAATAATCAAGGTAATACCTCCACTTGCAGCCATTGCTGTCCGCCAGCCCATTACTGCAATAGCCTCCGACAGCGGAACCCCGGCCAGCACTCCGCCAACATTGCCAACCAGCAAAGCAACCCCTGTAACTGTAGCAAATCTGTTCGTCGGAAACCAGTGACCTGCCAGCTTCATGCAGGTTATAAAAGCTACTGCCACCGAAGCACCGATCAAAAATCTCCCCGCATAGGCGTAATAAAGATTCGGTCCCCAGGCAAATGTCAGAACACCAATAGCGCACACAATACAGGCATAGGTGCTCAATCTGCGTGGCCCGATACTGTCGACCAGTAGACCGCTGGGTATCTGCATTGCAGCGTAGGAGTAAAAATAGGCAGCAGAAAGATTGCCCAGAGCGGCACCACTGATACTGAAATCACGCATCAGATCTTCAACCATGACAGCGGGTGCCATACGCTGAAAAAAACCGAGGAGATAGAGCATTCCCACCAGCCCCCACATAGTCCAGCCAAGCCACATAGGAGAATATTTTTTCATATCGTTATATCCATCGTTATTTCTTCCAATCTCTTTTGCCCTAGTGTAAAAATACAAGGAAAATTTACCTTAGGTCGCCTTTATCAATCGAATTAACCGAGTTTCAATAGAACAGAAAGAGGCTCCTTTTCCAGAAATCCTCCTGCCGCAGCAGCCCAATTAGCACAATTTGCTTGCAACTTTAACCCGGGCTTTCTATTTTCCAATCCTGGAGCAATTCGATCTGCAATCTGGATGGTTGGACATTTGGCCAAAATGGTTGTACCAAATTTTTTCTTTATAAAAAACATAAAAAATTTGATAAGATACTAATAACTGATTCATATCATATATAAAAACAAACCAATTTTCATTTTGGAGATACCCCGTGAATTTTTATACAATGCTGCAGAAAAGAGCAGAGGAAAACAATCCGGTCAAGGTTGGCGTCATCGGCGCAGGTAAATTCAGCTCAATGTTTCTCTCCCAGGCCCGGCTTACCCCCGGTATGCAGGTGACAGGAATTGCAGAACTCGACCCGGAAAGGGCCAGACAATCGCTTTTAAGAACCGGCTGGGATATTGATGCTTCCATCTACGCCGATACAGCAAATGATATCAACGACGCTGCACGAGCTGGGAAAGTTGCCATTACAAGCGACGCCATGCAGTTAATTCAAGCCGACTGCGATGTCATCATGGAAATTACCGGTAATCCTGAAATTGGAACCTTCCATGCTGCCAACGCCATCGAAATGGGAAAACATGTGGTTATGGTCAACGTCGAAGCCGATTGTCTGCTGGGACCGGCTCTGACAAGAAAGGCTGAAAAGCAGGGGGTTGTCTATACCATGGCCTATGGCGACCAGCCGGCACTTATCGCCGAGCAACTGGACTGGGCTAAAACTGTCGGCTTTGAAGTGGTCTGCACTGGAAAGGGTACCAGGTATCAACCTGAATATCATTTCTCTACGCCGGAAACAGTCTGGGGTTATTACGGTTTCAATGAACAGCGTGTCGCCGAGGGCAACTTCAATGCCCAGATGTTTAATTCATTCCTTGACGGCAGTAAATCGGCAATCGAGATGTGTGCCGTATCCAACAGTTCGGGTCTGGTTCCTCAACAGTGCGGCCTCCAGTTCCCAGCGGTAGATATCGATGAACTTGCCGACATCCTCAAACCTGAAAGTGATGGAGGTATCCTCGAACATACCGGTACGTTGGAAGTTATAGCCAGCGAAAAACGTGATGGCTCACCCATCGCCAGAGACCTCAGGTGGGGGGTATATGTGGTTTTTAAGGCTCCCACTCAATATGTGGAACAGTGTTTCCAGGAATATGGTATGAAAACAGACGACAGCGGCCGCTACTCCGCCCTTTACCGTCCATATCACTTTATCGGCCTTGAGCTGGGGATCAGTGCCGCCTCTGCGGTCCTTCGTAATGAGGCCACCGGCAGTGCCCAGGAATTTTTAGCCGATGTCGCTGCAACTGCCAAAAAAGATCTCGAGCCTGGTGATATCCTTGATGGCGAAGGTGGTTACACTGTATTTGGCAAGCTTATGCGCGCACAGGATAGTGTAACCCAAAATGTGCTGCCACTTGGTCTCACCGGCCAGGCCCGAATCATCAAACCCGTGAAAAAAGGTGAACTGCTCACCTATGCTCACGTTGAATTAAACCGCTCCAGCCTGGCCTTTACCTTGCGCAAAGAACTGGAAGCAGGGTTTAATATAAAATAAGCGTAACCCAACCCCGGCAACAGAGCATAAACTCTATGAAATCTGACAAGTTATCTCAGGCAAAGCAGGCAAACCAATCGTGTGGGATTGAAAAAGAAGTAGTCATTCTCCTCAGTGATATGGTCGACTACTCCAGAAAGACAACGGATATGCGACCAACTGCTATCAAAGACTTCATGCTTGAATACCATATAAACCTGAAAAAAATTGTCCGTGCAGTTTGTGGAGAAAATCAACGGATTGAATCTTCAGCAGGTGACGGTGCCGTCGCCATTTTTGAAAAAAAACCAGGAGAAGAGAAAAATAAAATGTGTGGTCAGGCACTGACTGTCGCCCTTGAGATGGTCTATGCCATGGAAAAAGGCACCATCCCGCAAACCCGGATCGGGCTCTTTTCAGGCCATATTATCGAGACAGTACTTGATGGAAAAACTATGCGTTTTGGTGCCACCTTTTCTGTGGCCAGCCGCCTGGAAGAGCTATGTGGGCACTTCGGCATTCGGATTCTAATGGATCGGGAGATGGCCTTGTCGCAAACGGAACATGTGAAATATCTCACCAGTATCGGGAAGGTCACTCCAAAAAATTTCAGCCACCCTATACATATTTTTTCCATCTATAAACCTGGCATACACCAATGTCCGGAAGGTATTGATAGAAAAGGACTCATGCGTTTTATCGGAATGAAAAATCGAGCGGTAGAGCTGTTTTGTGGTGATATCAGGGAAAACATCCAGCCGGATTTTCCTCTTGCCAGGCAAAAATTATTTGAAGCTCAGGATCTCTTTACAAAAATTACAGGAAAAAAGGACCTGCCAACGGAACGCGTCCTCGAATATATCGGAAACAACCCCTCTCCGGAAAAAGACTTCGAGCAAGTCGGTATGAAAATCTGGGAGCCGAGCCCGAATTTGCTGGGAATCCGCCTACTCAATCTTTCAAGTGCACTTTTCCAAGCCATGGATCGGGACTTTTTTCAGTCTCTTGTAATAGACACCGAATGGGAGAGAAAATTCAAATTGGTCTGGCGAAAAAAAGGCGAACGTATTATCCAGTTCCAGGATAACCCGGATGGCATTTACTTTATTGATGACGGCAGTGTTAATATCCTTGACAGGAAAGACAGGTTAATTAAAACCCTGACTGGAGGAGATGTTTTTGGTGAAATGTCTTATTTCCCCAAACGAGGTCAGCGAAGTGCCAGCGTCGTTGCCGCCAGCGACCTTGTTCTTCGACGAATTTCCGGAGAAGATCTTAAAACACTCCCTGTAATTCAAAAAATATTTATGAAGATTGCCCGCAAAAGGATAGAAGATAATTAATCCCCTCAGTTATTCCACCCTCCTGCCACCACCATACATTATTACGTTATCGGAGCAGGATTAAACAAAACCAGATCGTTATACAGCCCAAGTCGGTCACTGCATACCTGCCGGCGGCCACTGGCAACATCCAAAATCAGTGAAAAAATCTCATGACCTGCTTCGGGAATGGTTTTTATGCCGCTTGCAATCTGCCCTGCATCGAAATCAATCAGGTCGTGCCAGCGCTTACCAAGTATGGAATTGGTGGATACTTTGATCACCGGCGTCATGGCCAGCCCATAGGGTGTACCTCGCCCGGTAGTAAAAACCTGTACATTCATTCCCGAAGCTAACTGCAGGGTACCACAGATAAAATCACTGGCAGGTGTGGCAGCAAAGGTCAGCCCCTTGCGCCTGATGCGTTCACCTGGTCCAAGAACATCAACGATCGGACTGCTGCCCGATTTGGCGATCGATCCAAGGGCCTTCTCCACAACATTGGCAAGACCACCTTCCTTGTTACCCGGTGTCGGGTTGGCGCTGCGGTCAACCTCACCACGTTCCAGATAACGGTCATACCAGCTCATTTCACTGAGCAGCGCTCTTCCTACAGTTTCATCAATTACCCGGGGAGTGAGGAGGTGTATGGCATCCCGCACCTCAGTTACTTCAGAGAACATGACACTGCCCCCTGCCCGCACGATCAGATCGGCAGCATAACCGACAGCGGGATTGGCGGTAAGACCTGAGAGTGCATCGCTGCCACCACACTGCAGACCAACTACCAGATCCGAGGCGGAGCAGGTCTCCCGGCGTCGTTTATTCAAGCGCACCAGATGCATTTCAGCCGTCGACATAATTGCCGCGACCATATCATTGAAACCGTGGAATTCCGCATCCTGCAGGGTCAGCACCGGAGAACAGAGTCCTCCACAATCGCTGCACCTCTCAGGAACAAGCCGTTCCGGTACAAGTTTCTCGCAACCAAGGCCGATCACCATAACTTCACCACCAAAGTTTGGATTACGGGTAATATTCTGCAGCGTTCTGATAGGGATGACAGCAGCAGGTGCATCAATAGCCACACCGCAGCCATAACTGTGATTGAGAGCTACCACGTCATCGACGTTTAAAAAACGGGGCAGCAACTCTTCTCTGATTCTGCGTACAACATAGTCTGTCACACCCGCAACACATTGCACGCTGGTAGTTATGCCCAGGACATTTTTCGTCCCCACACTACCGTCTGCATTCCTGAACCCTTCAAAGGTAAAGCCCGTTAAAGCTTCAAAGGCGGGAGCAACCCGTGCCACGACGGGCAGCTCTTCCAAGAGAGGAGCTGCAGGCAGCCGCACAAGCGATTCTTTAACCCAACTCCCCCGCCTGATATCTTCAGCTGCGTAGCCGATTACCTCACCATAACGAACGATCGCGGTATTTGCTCCTATACCGGCGAGCGCGATCTTGTGTCCATGGGGTACATCACTCACAACCAGGATTCCGTCAGTGAGTCTGTCACCCGACTTCAGGCCGCCACTACTCACTACAACGGCAACATTATCGAGTTCATGTACCTTGATTATGACGCTGTTCTCTCTATCCATATTTATAAAATCCTTTTTAAAAGGGTACCTTGCAAAATTAGCATTTTCGTCCAAGATAGAGGCATGCGAAAAAATGTCCCGCAGTCATATAATTTATCTTGATGGAGTCGTAAAAAACCCATTCTAAACCTTAGGTGGCCTAAAGTGCTTTCCCGGATACCAGACAACAATATACATCAAGATGAAAACCGGGTAAAGGATAGCTGTGGGCAAAAGAATATGTTGCAAGAATTATAAACTCCTGCATAAGATACAGGATTGAGATAACCTAGGGATCAATTAAAAGAGAATCGTAAACTGTAAGGAGAACAGATGAACATACCGAATACAGAAGATGCCTTTAATAACAGGTTTAAGCAACGACTGAAAGCAAAAGAGACTCAAATTGGTTTATGGAGCAGTCTTCCAAACAATATTGTTACTGAAATTTTATCATATGCCGGGTTCGACTGGATCCTCATTGATACGGAGCATGCGCCAAGCGATATCACTACCCTTGTCTCCCAGCTACAGGCAATGAAAGGGAGTGACACTGTGCCACTGGTGAGACCGGTATGGAACGATCCTATAGCAATTAAAAGACTATTGGATATAGGCTTTCATAATTTCATCGTACCATTTGTACAGAATGCTGAAGAAGCCCGGAAGGCGGCAAGCGCCGTTCGATACCCACCGAAAGGAATAAGAGGTGTGTCTGTTGGTGCCAGGGGAAGCTGCTATGGTTACACAGAAAAATACTGGCATAAAATTGATGACCATATTGGGCTCGTTGTGCAGGTAGAAACACTTGAAGCAGTAGACAATATAGAGGCTATCTACGGAGTGGACGGTATCGACGGTATTTTTGTGGGACCAAGTGATCTTGCAGCGAGCATGGGGCATCTTGCCGATTCAGGACATCCGGATGTGCAGCAAAAATTCGAAGAAATTGTGAAACTCTGTCACAGGATCGATGCCCCGGTGGGCATACTTGCCGGCAATACCACAGATGCACGCAGATATGTTGATATGGGGTTTAATTTTGTCGGGGTCGGATCTGATACCGGCCTTCTGAAAAAAGCAACCAGAGAGCTTGCTCAGTCATTTAAAACCAATATTTAATAATCACTGAAGTTCAGCCCTCATAATGGAAGAAACCCTTTCGGTGGTGAACGCTGAGGAGATAAGGCTGCAGGCTGGAAAAAACAATTGACAAATTTTTATGATAGCGCTAACATTTGTTCGAAATATCAAATCTTACTGTTACTCAAGCCAGAGAGCAGTGATGGTGATCAGCTGAAAGTTTACTGCTGATCGCCAATAACCGCATATGCCCGAAGGGCATAATCTTCTATCAATTTTTGGGATCGATCGCCGTGGCCCTCGATCGGTTTCAGAGCATGGGTATCCGTGCTTATTTTCAAGGGTTTAATTTTTGGTTTAATAAATTGTTTTAGAATCTAAGGAGGAACGGACTCATGAAAAAGTTTGTCGCTATGTTAGTGGCCGGTGTTGCAGTTGTCGGTCTCACCCTTTCCGCATCAGCGGGTGGTTATCCGGAAAAACCCATTACCTTCGTTGTACCTTATTCAGCCGGCGGCAGCTCTGATACCCTTGTGCGTGGTATGCAGCCCTTCCTCGAAAAGGCTATGGGTGCAACAATCGTCCCGAAAAACATCACCGGCGGCGGTGGGGCGGTAGGGATGTCGCAGGCATTATTCTCCTCCAAGGCTGACGGTTATACGGTCACACTGCCGAGTAATGCTGTATTCGGTCTCGAAGGTCTTGGCAACGTCCCCTGGAAACACGGTGATTTCGATACGATCGCACGCATCATCACCGAAGATTACTCTATCACCGTCCGCGCAGACTCCCCCTGGATGACCCTGGATGAGTTCATCGCCTTTGCAAAAGCAAATCCCGGTAAAATAAAAATGGGTTTCTCGGGCTTTGGCTCCTCGACCCACATAGTAGCTGCCGCATTCGCCGACCAGTTCGGCCTTGAGTTCCAGTTCGTCCCCTATAAAGGCGGTTCCAAGACCGTTGCCGCAACCATGGGCGGTCACATTGACGCCAACACCCATCATCCGGCCGAAACCAAGGCAGGGGTCGATGCCGGTAAATTGCGTGTCCTTGCAACCATGGGCCCGAAACGCTCCAACCTCTACCCGGATGTACCCACCATGGAGGAACTCGGTCATAAATGGGTCGTCTCCCAGTGGCGCGGTATCTCTATGCCCAAGGGTGTTTCCGACGAGGTGAAAGCTA
>DAOVUU010000410.1 GCA_030632405.1 Desulfobulbaceae bacterium
CGGCTCCACCCTGGACTCAAACTGGCGAAGAGCAACTATGGCAGCCATCATTTCCATCCTGTTATTGGTAGTCAGCCTGAAACCACCGCAGAACTCCCTCTGCCTGCCTGACTCCACTATAACAATGCCATAACCACCAGGTCCCGGGTTATTAATGCTGCCGCCATCTGTGTATATGACGATACCATCAAAATTTTTCTCTGAGGCAACATCATATTGTTTTGTCTTTCTGGGTAAAGATCGTTTTTTACTATATACAGGGTCTTCCAACCATTTCACCGCATCATCTTTATCGGCAAAACTCTTAAACCTGGCTCCAGGAAACCCCTTAACCTGTTTCTCCGTTGTCATCCAGTCGGTGAAAATACCGCATTCACGACCGGCTGAAACTGCATAAATTTTCTTTTTAGCCATCTGATTTTTTAAATTTTTACGAGATTCTCATCTATTCATAAAGATGAATTTTGGTCTGCAAACAGCCCAAAAATAAAAAGCCGGATAATCCTCTCGGAAAATCCGGCTTTTACAAACTTTATCTGCAACCTGCAGGTTTAAGCTTTATATACCTCATCCGCCGCCAATTCTTTTTTTCTCTTTTTTAACCGGAGCAGCCACTCCGTCTTTGCTTAGAGCACCTGCGACTCCATCCCGGGAAATTTTAACTACGATATCTTTTGCAATTTCAAGACTGATAACACTGTCTGTCAGCCCTGTGATTACACCATGGATACCGCCTTTTGTTACTATCTTATTCCCTTTTTTCAGTTCACTGAGAAAAGTTTGATGCTGCTTGGCCTGTTTCTGCTGAGGTCTGATAAGCAGAAAGTAAAATACAACAAAAATTAATATGAGCGGGATAAACGATGCAAATCCACCAGCCGCTCCGGCTGCTCCGGCTGCATGGGCGGTTCCTACCATGGTAATTCCTCCAAAAGAATAATAATATTTACGTCTGTGAACGACAAATTAAACCCGTACAATAATCACTCATGCTCAAGCTTGCTATAAAAATCTTTCCTGAACTGAGCGAAAGTCTCATCTTCGATGGCAGATCGAATTTGGGCCATCAAATTGAGATAATAATGAAGATTATGTATGGTATTCAGATGATAGCTGAGTATTTCACGACTCTGAAAAAGATGCCTCAAATACCCCCTCGAATAATTCATACATGTATAACAGGAGCACTCCTCGTCCAGAGGATTCTGGTCATCTCGATATCTGGCATTTTTTATTATGACCTTTCCCTTCGAGGTAAACAGTGTCCCGTTTCTGGCATTTCTGGTCGGCATGACACAATCGAACATATCAATGCCCCGCCATACACCTTCTACAAGATCTGAAGGAGTACCAACACCCATCAGATAGCGGGGAAAATCTTCAGGCAGACATGGTGCAGTCACCTCAGCCATGTCGTACATCAGATCTTTTTCTTCGCCCACACTCAGCCCGCCAATTGCATAACCATCAAAACCTATGTTTATAAGTTCTTCAGCATGTCGCCTGCGCAACTCAGGATACATTCCTCCCTGAACAATGCCAAAAAGCAGCTGATCCCTTCTGGTATGCGCAGTGCGGCAGCGTTGGGCCCAGCGGGTTGTTAAATCCGTCGACTCAAATGTCTCCTCTCTAGTCGCCGGATACGGGATGCAGGTATCAAGACACATCATAATATCAGACCCGAGTGACTGTTGAACCCGTACGGCGTCCTCCGGACTGAGAAACAGTTTAGAACCATCGAGATGTGACCGAAAAGCGGCTCCTTCCTCTGTAATCTTAGCCAGATCCCTGAGACTGAAAATCTGAAAACCGCCACTGTCAGTTAGAATGGCTCCCTTCCAGTTCATAAATTTATGCAGTCCGCCAAATCTCTCTATCAGTTCATGACCCGGCCGAATAAAAAGATGGTAGGTATTGCCGAGGATAATCCGGGCTGACATCTCCAGTAGATTTTCAGGAGTTACCGCCTTGACTGTTCCCTGGGTCCCGACAGGCATGAACACCGGTGTCTGAAAAACACCATGGCCGGTTTTCACCTCACCTCTTCTCGCCCCGCAATCTTTCGATTGTTTATGCAGGGTAAAAACTGTTTTTGTTTGCATTATATTCCTTACCCGAGCAGATCATATTTTGATGGCGTCGTAAAAAAGTAGCTTTTGTGGGTTGATTCTTGTTATTTGAACTGTTTTTCCGGCTATAATATGACGCATCCCCAAAAATTTATCATCGAATAGTAACCATTTTTTTTGCATTTTTAAGTTCTATTCTACATACTGTATGATAAGACCACTTTTTATTCGACAAAAAATATTGTGATTTATTTATCCTGCCCGGCTCCCATGGACAACATATCTCTTCACCTCCAAAACTGCTATTTAACATGAAAACAATAGTTCTAATTGAACATGATACAACAGAGCATGATTCTCTGGCCCACCTGATCCAGCAGTCGGATCAGGAAGTAAAACTGGTTACTGTCTCAGAAGGTGGGAATGCCGCCCATATCCTGTCCAGACAGAAGGTAGACCTTTTTATCTATGACCTCACTGTCCCAGGTAATAACAACCTGGAAGGGTTTTCCAGGCTCACCCATGATTTTCCCTATATACCCTGTCTTGCTCTCACTGATCAGCAGCAGGGCACAGGAAAAAAAGCCGTGGAGCGCGGCGCTGGTTACTGCCTTGAAAAACCAGTAAACAGTGAAAAATTCCTCCACCATGTGAAAGAACTGCTTGATATAGGGACAAGGGGCACAGTCAAGGATATC
>DAOVUU010000135.1 GCA_030632405.1 Desulfobulbaceae bacterium
CTGAAAGCTATGAACGCTAACTTCAAAGAGGTCAACGATCTCACCATCGGTCAGCAAGAGGAGATGATAGCTGATGAGGGTGTAGATTTTGTTTATCTGCCGGGCTGCTCGGTCAAAAAAGGTGATCCCGGTCGTGATGATTTTATGAAGAAGATGGCCGAATTCTACTTTACCGCCGAAGGATTGCAGAACATTGAAAAGAAAACCGGCAAAACTGTTGGTATTTCGCACTCTCTGCCACGAAACGCAGGAGAGTTTGACTTCGCTATCGACAAAACTGCCCACCAACTGTACTTCAAAGCGATTGGATTCTCCATACCTCTTCGAATGTCGCTGCTTGTAAATATTTGCGGCATCTAAGACAATATATTACGAATCACGTTCAATAAGGAGTTATTTCCATGGCTGAAATCAGAGAGATTCCCAAGCGTATCATCATAGCCATCGGCGGCAATGCAATTCACCCTTCGGGTATCAAGGGCACCTCGGAGGAGCAGGTGGCAATAGCCAGTGACACTGCCCACATTCTGCTACCTTTGCTTGAACTCGACAACGAATTAATAATTACCCACGGAAACGGCCCCGGAGTGGGCAAGGTGCTGATGCGTCAGGCTCTTGCCCGCGAATCGGTTGCTCCCATGTCGCTTGATATCTGTGTTGCCAATACCCAGGGAGTGACGGCTTATTTATTAGGACAAGCTTTTGAGAACGCTCTTCGTGAAGCTGGAAACCAGCGGCATGTGGTCGGCCTGGTGACCCAGGTTGAAGTCGATCCTGATGATC
Organism: Desulfobulbaceae bacterium; assembly: GCA_030632405.1. Taxonomy (GTDB): domain Bacteria; phylum Desulfobacterota; class Desulfobulbia; order Desulfobulbales; family Desulfocapsaceae; genus Desulfomarina. The sequence continues at coordinate 784 of DAOVUU010000135.1, forward strand.
CCGGGTTTTCCAACCCGACAAAACCCATTGGCTATTTTTATTCTGAAGAAGAGGCCAAAAAACTTGGTGAACAGTTAGGTTGGACTATGCGAGAGGATGCCGGCCGCGGTTGGCGTATGGTTGTTGCCTCACCAAAGCCGCAACACATTTGTGATATTTCTCTTGTCGAAACTCTGGCCAGTCGTGGTACGGTTGTGATCGCCGGCGGCGGAGGGGGAGTCCCGGTGGTACGGGATACCCGTGGCGTACGCCACGGTGTTGAGGCCGTAATTGATAAGGATTTGACAACTGCCCACATGGCTAATGTGCTTGGTGTCAAGGAAATCGTGATTTTGACTGCTGTTTCACGAGTGGCAATCAATTTCGGAAAGTCTGATCAACGCGAGCTCGAAGTGGTTACTGTTTCTGAGATTCGCAAGTATATGGGTGACGGTCACTTTCCTGCCGGCAGCATGGGTCCAAAAGTTGAAGCGGCAATCCGTTTTATTGAAGGTGGTGGGAAACGCGCGATTATAGGACACCTTAACGAGGCTCTTCAGGCGTTGCGTGGGGAAACCGGAACTCATATTGTTCCAGATTAATAAGGCAAAATAACCTTTAAAAAACAATCAAGATGATGCAGCGTGAAATTACAGTAAAACCTCTGACTCGGCAGGAATTCGAGCCGTTTGGCGATGTTATTGAGGCAGATGATAGAGAAGAGACCGTAACGATCAATGACGGCTTCGCTACACGTTATCATGACCTCGCCAGGGTTGATGTTGATGAGGACGGAGGCCGACCGCTCATCAATATTTTTCGGGGACGGCCAAGACCATTGCCCCTGACAATTCATATGATGGAGAGGCATCCCCTGGCAAGCCAGGCATTTATTCCGTTGCACAATAAGCCATTTGTTATTGTGGTGGCACCGCCGGGAAATGCTGTGGGGACCGGGAATTTATTTGCTTTCATAACCAATGGTTCACAAGGTGTTAACTATGCTCGCGGTGTCTGGCATTTCCCCCTGTTAGTACTGGGTGAAGAGCAGGATTTTTTAATCATTGATCGGGGCGGCGATGGCAATAATTGTGAGGAGAGGTATTTCAACATAGACGAAGCCTGCATTTTGAAATTACAAGACCATTAAATCTATATATTATCCAAAGCAAATTCTAGCAGCTCATCTATAGACTTAAAAAAAAATCACCATCACCATGATATCTCCCTTTTAAAATCATCGCTCAAAAAACAGAGTTCCGTAATATGCTTTTCCTGGTAATATGATTGATATTCAGATTTCTCACAACTATAGTGAAAAAGAGATTATGAGTTAGTGTCATGCGAATACGTAAGCTCTCTCATCAATTTAGCTACCAGACAAAGGAGACTGTCATGAAAGAACTGCTGAAAAACGTTGTTTACACCGGTATTGGCGCCGCATTTCTCACTAAGGAGAAGATTGAAGAGTTGAAAGATGATTTCGTGAAACAGGGCAAAATAGGTCAGGATGAAGGCAAGCGGTTTGTGGATGAAATGGTCCAGAAAACAGATTCAATAAAGGAATCATTGGATCTTAAAATCAATACTATAGTTGAGGCAAGAATTAAACAGCTTAACATTGTGACTACCGATGATTTTGCGGAATTACGCCGCCAGGTTGAAGAGTTGCAGATAGCTTTGAATAAAAACATGGAAGAATGAGCGGGCAACAGAGTCACGTTAAATTATGATAAGTATCAGGAAAATTGGGGCCATAGGTCGAACCTACAGGCATCTCAATCGATATCAGAGAATCATACGGATTCTTTTTAAATACGGGTTTGACGATCTTGTTGACGGTCTGCGTATTGATCAGTACCTGGAAACAGGACTGAAAATGATCAACAGAAAACCCCGGGCGGAAATCGAAAAACACTCGAGGCCTGAAAGATTTCGTATGGCCCTGGAAGAGTTGGGACCGACTTTTATTAAGCTGGGCCAGGTACTCTCCACACGTCCTGATCTTATACCTGCCGAGTATCTCGATGAACTGGCGGAGTTGCAGGACAACGTGCCGCCTTTTTCCTTTGCTGAGGTGGAGGATATTTTTCTTGCAGAGACCGGTAAAAAGCCAACTGAGCTGTTTCAAAAGTTTGAAGAGCAGCCCTTGGCGGCGGCATCTATTGGACAGGTTCATCGGGGGCGTCTGCAGGATGGGAATGAAGTGGTGGTCAAAGTTCAGCGTCCCGATATTGAAAAAATTATTGCTGTTGATCTGGAAATCCTGGCATATCTTGCAACCCTCATGGAGCAGTACCTGGAAGAATTGCAGGGACATCAGCCATCTGCCGTTGTTGATGAGTTTGCCCGCAGTCTCTCGCTCGAGATCGACTACAGGGTTGAGTTAGCCAACATTCAGCGTTTTGCACGTCAGTTTAAGGGGAATACGACCACCTATGTTCCTCTGGTCTATTCGGACCTCAGTACCGAGCGCATCCTGACCATGGAATATATTTCCGGGATTAAAACCTCCAAAGTCGAACTGCTGCGCAGCCGGGGTTATGACCTTCCTCTGGTCGCCAAACGGGGTGCCAATCTGGTTATGGAGCAGGTGTTTGTTCATGGTTTTTTTCATGGAGACCCGCATCCGGGAAATCTTTTTATTCTGCCGGGCAATGTAATCTGTTTTCTTGATTTTGGTATGATGGGGCGTCTCAGCCGCCAGGACCGGGAAGATTTTACAAACCTGATGATCTCTATTGTCACGAAAAACGATCGGAAAGTTACAGATGGTGTCCTCAGTATAACCATTCAATTTGGTGAAATTGACCACGATGCACTCAGCCGTGACCTTGGTGATCTTTTAGACCGTTATCTGTACCTGCCTCTTAAGGATCTGCAGGCCGGGAAAATTCTGCAGGAACTCCTCGATCTTGTCCAACGCCATAAACTCAGCATTAAGCCTAATCTCTACCTGATGATTAAGGCGCTTTCGACCATAGAGGGTGTTGGTTTATTGTTTGACCCGGATCTTGAGCTCATTACCTTGGCAGAACCATATATAAAAAAGGTGAGGGCTGAACGTTTACGGCCTGGTCGTCTTGCGGAGGGAATGAGTGAGACCAGTGGTGAATATCTGAAGTTTATCCAGGAGGTACCGGAAGAAGTTCGGGGTATTTTAAGGCAGTTGCGTGCTGGCAGGATGAAGATAGCGTTTGAACACCGTGGCATGGAAAGGCTGGCAATGGCTCTCGATAAAATTTCCAATCGTATTGCCTTTGCTATTGTGCTGGCTGCGCAGATTATTGGTTCGTCTCTGATTATTCTCTCTGATATTCCTCCAAAATGGCACGATATACCCATTATCGGTCTGGCAGGGTTCCTTGTTGCCGGGATTATGGGTTTCTGGCTGCTGGTCTCGATAATCCGGCATGGTCGTATGTGATGGCGTAGTAAAAACTCTTCTTAATTGACAGCCAGGTAGTTGTGTTTCTCGGTAAGAGGAATGATCTCTCCGTTAACTTTCACATAGGTTTGTTTGTTCTGGTCTATAAATGTCTGAGTGAGTGTCCGACCGATCATCCCTTCCATCTGATTGAGTATAAAGCCTTTTCCTACCTGGCGAAATTGAAGTGTATCGTGATTATCTTTCATAGTTTTATCATCCTGTTGTGCAATTTGATTTTTTTTTAATTCATTGCTGGTTTATTATGCCTGAACATGGAAATGCAGTAAACGTGCCAGGAATGGTAATTGAGGTGATCTCATAGTGGTGGATATGTTATCCAGCTGACTATCCTGCTGAAAACATTGTTTTTATATCTTAAGTATTTTTTTTTCGATTCATCTCTGAAATCCCGGGAGCAGTTGGAAGTTTTTTTGAAAATGGTAGAACAATTAAAAAACGGTAACATCGTTGACGATACACTCTCTGATGACAATATTTGTTTTAAAGATTAACGGTAAGTGTAAAAACATCATATCATCGCTAAATCTCGTGCTTAGATAAGGTGAGTGTAAAAAACTCATCTTCTTGTTTAAAACGGATATTCCTTGAAACACGTAGCTGTAATATTGACAACCAATTGAATATTAAAAGAATTAATTGATATTTTGACTTGACGACCACTGGGTCGTAAACATTGTTTACACTTATGACAAACACTGCTCATCATAAAACAACATCAGAATCATACCTTTCCCAGCTAAGACAAAAACTTTCCAGATTGGCGGGGGCCTGGACCATTGAAGATTACCACGCCTTTATCACCTTTTATTCATCCTTTCTTCCTTCTCTGATGAAGGTAGAGCGCTGCACCGTCTTTATAATGGAACTGGGGAGCAATGAGATCTGTTCTATCTTCGGGACCGGTCTTGAACACCAGAAAATAAAACCTCCGCTCAAAGGAAGTATTGTCGGAAGTGTTATCAATACCGGGAAAAGTTGCCTGATTAATGATCTCCAGGAACATGCCGGGTATCACTCGTTTATTGAAGAGAAGACCGGTTTTATCGGCTATAACCTGTTATGTGCTCCTATAAAAAGTACTACCGGAAACAGTGTTACCGGTGCAGTTCAACTTCTTAATAAAGTCGATAATCAGCTCTTTACTGAAGGTGACTCCGTTCGTCTTGAAGAGGTCGCTCATTTTCTTTCACTTTCAATTGAGTCTATTGTGCTCAACCAGGAGATATTGAGGATTGCCACATCTCTTGGAAAAGAAGTGGAGCGTCTTGAGAAAGAATCGGTCGATGGTGTAACCTTTGTATCAGAAAGCCCGGCAATGAGAGAAGTGCTCGAGCTGGTCCATGTTGTCAGCAAGACGCCTGTCAATGTTTTGATTCAGGGTGAAAATGGGACGGGTAAGGAGCTTATCGCCCGTATGATTCACCAGAATGGAGATCGCCGGCAGCAACCGTTTCTTCCGGTAAACTGTGCAACTATCCCTGAGAGTTTGATGGAGAGCCAGTTCTTCGGTCACGAAAAGGGGGCTTTTACGGGCGCCGAATCTGCACGGAAAGGAGTATTCGAGGAGGCCAGTGGCGGGACCCTGTTTCTCGATGAAATTGGAGAGATGCCCCTGGAAATTCAACCCAAAATTCTCCGGGCGATACAGGAGGAAGAAGGACAGCGGATAGGGAGCAATGTTTTCTTTAAGTATGATCTGCGACTCATCAGCGCCAGTAATCGCGACCTGTCTGAAGAGATGAATCAGGGGCGATTCAGAGAGGATCTTTTTTTTCGTCTGTTCTCCGTTGAAATAACTTTGCCGCCGTTGCGGGATCGTAAAGAGGACATTTTGCCACTCTCACTCCACTTTCTAAAGCTGACCAATGAGCGTTTTGGCAAAAACATCCCAGGGTTTTCACCCGAAGTCCTGAGCCTGTTCGAGACCTATGGCTGGCCGGGGAACGTAAGACAGCTTCAGAAAGAAATTGAACGTCTGGTCGCCTTGACGGCAGAAGGGCAGCTTATCCGGTCGGAGCAGCTTTCCAGGGATCTTCATTCATTATACTCGACTCAAGAGAAGACATTGAGTGAGGCTGACGAAGGATATCTTGCTCTTCCGGAGCAAACCCAAAGGTTGGAACTTATCCTGATCAACAAAGCCATGAGGCGGACAAGAGGAAACAAGACTAAAGCTGCAAAACTTCTTGCTATTAGCCGTCAGGGCCTGGATAAAAAGATCAAAAGACATAACCTGGTGTTTAAGTAATCTATCTGTGGCTTGGATATGTATTGACCCACCGGGCAAGGTTTTCTTTATCGGTAATAATCCCGCTGTATTTGATAAAATTGAGATCATATCATGTGCCGATCCCAAGATTGCATGAGGAATAGATGATTTTGCCAGAGGTGTCTTTTTTGGTAGTTTTTTCCATTCTTGTCTTTTTGATAAGTTTCTGCTCCATGCTTCACGTTTTTACGGGAAGTCTGAAGATGCAGCACTTAGACAAAACAGTCCCAGGTACCTGTGCACAGACTTCTCTTGTCTCCATTATCGTGCCGGCCTGCAA
>DAOVUU010000061.1 GCA_030632405.1 Desulfobulbaceae bacterium
CCTTAAAACGATATGCAGTTCTGGATGTTTGCGGATAGGCTTCGATAACCGTTTCATACCGGGCCAGGGCAGCCACGACATCACAGCCGGACTGCTCTGTTTTTTTACAGAAATAATCAATGATTTCAGGGGTCAGCAGTGCATGATCACTGGTGGTTAAAAGAATTGCATCGTCCTGCGGCAGTGACTTCATAGCCTCATGGGCACTTAAACTGGGTGTGGTCTGATTTGCTATCCATGTTACCCTGCCGGAACTAATATATTCATTTAATTCAGGTTCCCGGTCAATAATTGTTTTGGGAGGTCCGCATAGCAGGATGTTTTCGACTTTTTCAGAGGATGACAGTGCTTCAAGGACCCTGAAAAGCATTGGGGTACCGTTGATCGGAGCCAGGGATTTGCAACGGACTCCGGCGGCTTGGGCCACCGGATTAACAGTTTCCCTGTCCGCGGCAAGGACAATTGCCGTAAAAAGCTGCTGCTCAGTATCCATACATCTTCCGAATCAAAGTTCCCTGTTATATATGCGATAGGTTTTATACACCCGGCCGCCAAAATCTTCAATAATAGCACGTGCCCCAGCGTTATCTTCAAGAATCCAGGAGAGTTCTATCTCTTTTAATCCGCGTTTAACAACTGCTTTCTGCATATCTCCTATAACCCTGTACGCAAGCGCTGCACCCAAAAGGCTTTCCTGGTATCTGGAGAGTACACCCATGAGCATTACTCGCCCGGTTTGAGGATGTTTAACCTTCAATCTCCATAATAGTTTAAGCCATCCAAAAGGCAGCAGTGCGCCGTTCAAATCTTTAATGACCTCGTTTAAGTTGGGAAGCAGCACAATGAATGCTGCAGGTATATCGTCGACGTAGGCAATTCTGACAAACTGTTCATTGATCAGCAGTTTCAGATCTTTGGCCACATGTTCAAATTCTTTCTGAGTAAAGGGAACAAATCCCCAATTTTGTGCCCATGCATCATTGAATATGCTGAAAACAATCTCCAGATCCTCATCAAAATGCGATTTTCTGAGCGTTCGCGTCTGAATGCGGTTTTTGGTTTTTCTGATGACCATTTTTCTGGTGGTACTGGGTTCAACATCGCCGCTGATCATGTAAGCCAGTAAATCCTTCTCCTTGTTATAGCCGCACTGTTCTATACGTCCGGCGTAGTAGGGCCTGGAATGTCCCATCATCACCGATGGTGGTGTATCGTACCCGTTAATCAACAGACCACACTCCTGGTTAACAGACAGGTTGAGCGGTCCCCGTGCCTGTTTCATTCCCTTGCTGCAGAGCCAGGACTCAGCTGTATTCAGAAGCTCTCTGAACGTTTCAATGTTATCTTCAGCTTCCAGCATGCCCCAAAAACCGGTGCCGTCCCGGTGGCGCTCAAGATGAAGGTGATCGATCTGTGCACTGATACGGCCCACCGGATTTCCATCCCGAAATGCAATCCAGAAACAGCATGTTGCATGTTCAAAATAGGGGTTTTTGGGAGAGATGTGCATGCGCCTCTCAAGCAGTAAGGGCGGTATCCACATCGGATCATCCTTATACAGGGACCATGGCAGCCGGATAAAGGTGTTACGTGTCTTACGGTCCTTTACTTTTACTATTTGCAATATACTATCTGATGGTTTGCTATTATTTTTTTGTGCCGAATTATTTGAATTTGCATCTTTCATACGATTAGGCCTGGTTTTTATAATAGAGGAAGGGTAATTTGAATCAAATGACAATACACAGTTTATGACTGAACGTCAAAATGCAAAAAACTAACTTTACTGAAATTTAAAGGATTATGAATAGAGACAACCAACTGCAGCAGATGGAGATATATACATGAAGGTGATTATCCTCAGCGCCGGGCAGGGCAAGCGATTATTGCCGCTTACAGCTAAAATACCAAAATGCCTCCTGGAGATCCGGGGCAAAACATTAATTGAATACCAGATTGATGAACTGCATAAATGCGGGCTTGATCAGATTATCGTGGTTACTGGATATGGTGCAGAAAAAGTTGAAACCCTTCTGCAACAAAGTTATGGACGGCAAAATATAAAGGTCCATTACAATCCGGATTATGCAAAAACTGACAATCTGGTGAGCTGCTGGAAGGTACGCGACGAGATGGATGAGGATTTCATCCTGCTTAATGGTGATACTCTGTTTGAGGCAGGAGTTCTAAGGGCTCTGCTTGCCTCCCCAGTCAGCCCGATAACCGTAACAATAAGTCATAAGGATGTTTACGACGCAGATGATATGAAAGTCAGTCTGGTGGAAAGTCAACTTGTCAAAATTGGCAAAGACATACCTTCGGACCAGATTCACGGCGAATCCATTGGCATGATCCTGTTTCGGGGGGATGGACCGATGTTGTTCCGGAAAGAGCTGGAGGGTGTCATAAATGAGCCCAGCTCCTCCCACAGGTGGTATCTCTCGGTAATAGATGCTATAGCCTCCAGGAAAACAGTAATAATATGTTCAGTCCGGGGATTGCTGTGGTGTGAAGTAGACTATCCGGCAGACCTGAAGAAGGCTGACAGGATAGTTACCGGTTTTCCGGCTGAAAGTGTTTTTGAAAGTGCTGCAGAAGAACCTTCAAGGCAAAAAACAGTAGCAAGGTAAGTTTAATTCCCATCCTTCTTTCCTCAGTGTACCTCTATCATGTGTAGGTAAAAAGTGATTATTGCTCGTTATATAATGCGTGAAATAATTAAACCGACAGTGATAATATGTACGGTGCTGGTCTTTATCTTTGGTTGCTATATCTCTACAAGGTATGGGGAAGATGCGGTTCATGGGTTGTTGCCGGGCATTTCAGTGTTGCAGATGATTTTGCTCCGTATCGTAATTGCCCTTGAGGTACTGTTGCCGACCACCCTTTATCTATCAGTTGTGATAGCCCTGGGACGTTTGTACAGGGATGCAGAGTTAACGGCTATGTTTGCCTGCGGCATAACAATGGCAAGGGTTGTCAGGTCCGTTTTGTTCGTTTCCTTGATAGGCGGCTTGATTGTAGCATGTTTGTCACTTTACATCCGACCCTGGGCCTGGAACCAGTTTTTCCATATAAAGGCACAGGCACAGGCAAATTTTGACATGACAAGGATGAAAGGTGGTAATTTCTATGAAACTGGAGGCGGCGAGCGGGCCATTTTTGCAGACAAAGTCGATCATCAGAAGAATCAGGCAGAGCACGTATTTATCCAGACAAAAAGGGAAAATTCCTTACAGATTATCTATGCAGACAAGGCCAGTCAGTTCGAGGATGAGACGAGTGGTAAACCTATACTGGTATTCCAGGACGGTCATATGTATGAATTTTCCAGTTCAGGTGACAATGGTTTGATCCTGGAATTCGAGACTTCGGCAATGCATCTGGGGGCTAGTGATGTTATTGAGCATGAATACAAGGTTAAAGCTGTTGCAACCAGAACTCTGTTAGACTCGAATAACCTTGAAGAAATAGCTGAATTGCAGTGGCGGCTCACCGCTCCGGTGTCAACCATTCTGCTGGCGCTCCTCGGCATACCATTGAGCCGGTCATCTCCACGGCAGGGAAAGTATGTCAAGGCACCGGTGGCAATACTGATATTTGCTGTTTATTATAATTTCAGTGCGTTGACAAAAAAATGGGTATCACAGGGGGTTATTGAATCTGTTCCCGGAATCTGGTGGGGGCAGTTGCTGCTTGCCGTTTTAATCGGCCTCCTTTTCTGGCAGCCGGTCCTTTTGCAGTACTGGCGTAAAAGATGAAATCCTCAATGCGTATACTTGATATCTATATCGGTAGAAAATTTCTTAACTTTTTTTTTCTCATTATCCTCATCCTGATGGTGCTGTTCAGCCTGTTTGAATTGCTTGCCCAGCTGGATGATGTTGGTAGAGGCAGTTATGGGCTGTATAACGCTTTTACCTTTGTGGCCCTGACACTTCCCAAGCGTTTGCTCGACTTAATGCCAATAAGCACACTTCTTGGCGGTATTCTCGCCCTTGGGCTACTGGCTGACCATGGTGAACTTGTTGCCATGGAAGCTTCCGGAATATCGGTTTTAAGAATATGTGCAGCTGTATTGGTAACAGGTCTGCTTCTGGTGCTCACTTCCGGCATTCTTGCTGAAATGGTTGTGCCGGGTATGGAGCAGCTGGCTCGCAAATCTCGATCAGAAGCCTTATCTGTCACCGGCATTACCCTGACCCGACAGGGGTTCTGGGCTCGTAAAGGTAATTCGTACATCCATGTTGATAAGATGTTAAGTGAGGGAGTTGCCGCTGATCTGGATATTTTCGAATTTGACGACAGGGGCCGTCTACTGACATTTACCCATGCGAAAAATGCTGATCTGCAGGATAACAGCCAGTGGGTCCTGAACGGTATCATTCAGAAAACCATTGTAGAAAATGAGATCATTACGAAGAGGATCGAAACATTAACTCTCGACTTCTTTTTAAGTGCACATCAGGTCAGTATTCTGGAACTGCCGCCATACAGCCTGTCAACTCCAAACCTTATTCGTTACATTAATGCCCTGCAGCAGAGTGGTCAGAATGCAGACCAGTATTCTCTAGCCCTGTGGCGAAAACTCAGTGTACCCCTGACTACCGGGGCAATGGTTTTGCTTTCACTGAGCTTTGTTTTCGGTTCAACCCGGGGCCTCACTGCGGGGTACCGCATAACGTTGGGTGCGTTTGTTGGTACTGTTTTGTATTTTGCAGACCAGATGATGATGCAGTGGGGTTTGTTGCTCAATCTGAATCCGTTCTTTACTGCCATGATTCCCGTGCTGTTGATATCAGGTATCGCTTTTGGCAGGTTGCGCAAAGTCTTTTGAAGAGAGGACAGTCTTCTGGTCTGCTCAATTTGCCACGAAGGGAAAAGTAAAATCCTGTTGCGGCCCATCAACGAAGCGGTGCTGTTCCAGCGAAAAGACCCGTTCATTCAGGTGGACATGCCATCCCCCGGCAGTAGAAGTGATCTTATAGAGGTAGTAACGGGACCTCCGTTCGCCTTTATGACTTATAGAAGAGACTGATGGTGCCCCAATGGCCGGAATTAAACCCGAGGGACTATTCAGCTCACCGTGTATTGCTTTGTGGGTATGTCCAGACAGGATCAATTCAGCTCTGTGTCGCTTAAGCAACAGTTGCAGAGATGCTGCATCGGTTAAACTTTTTCGCCAGCTGACGATGCCGGGCAGTGGCGGGTGGTGGATCAGTATTATGCGGAAAAACCGTTTACCGGAAAGATGTTTCAGGATTGCCTCCAGTTTCACCAGCTGATTGCTGCCAATTTTTCCGGTGGCAAGATGCGGGCCACTGGGATATGCGGTGTTTACGCCGATTATGGCAATCCGGTTGCGTATCCGTAAGGTTGGGAAGAGGTCGTCCAGGCAGATTACTAGAGGAGCCCGTTTTTCCTGCAGATCACCTCTCATATAATCCAACCAGTGTGTAAAGGTATGATGCCAATCAGTCTTCACATATGTATCATGGTTTCCGGGTACGATGGTGACCCTGTCCCCGGTACCTAGGGTGCGCAGCCAGTCGTGTGCCATTTTAAACTCAACGGGCAGGCTTAGCTGGGTCAGATCGCCGGTAATTGCAATGTGGTCAGGTTTTGTCCGTTGCAAGTCTTTGTTTAGAATGGTAAGAAGTTCATCACTGTGTTCGGCCCGACGTTTCAGCTTCCATCGCAGATAACCAAAGAGTCTTTTATTGAAAAAATCGCGTTTTTTAATGTGATCAACAGAGGCGAAATGCGGATCAGAACAGTGGGCAAGGATAAAACTTTTTTCAGCTGCTGCAGTTTCAGTCGTCCGATAAGCGGTGCTGCCGGGCTCTGTAGTATCTGAGGGAGTTGAAGTCATTTCCTACCTATACAAAAAGGAATTGTGTTTGCAAATCTCTATTTTTTATAACACCATCATACCATAATTTATCTGAGGATAGTGCCAACATGGGTTTGTTTATTTATTTCTCGCACGAGTGCCCTGTCAAGATATGGGGCCTTACTTCTGAAGACCGGATTAAACGGGTGCTGAATGGAACCGGTGTCAGTTGTACTGCAGAGGAATTAAGTCGTCTGCAGGAGAGTGATTCAGTCCTGTTACTACGGGCGGATTATCTGTTCGACGACCGGTTGGTGGAACACCTGGCTGCTACGCCGAACACTGTCCTGCATCTGGAGGAGGGATCGAAAGAGATGGCTGTTGCCGGCAATGTCCCGGGCCACCTTGCTCTGCAAACGCTTGAGGTCATTGAAAAACAAACCGTCGCCGATTCTACGGCCGGTTTGACCATCCAGACTCTGGCTACCATATCAGTTTCTTTCCAGCAGAAGCTACGCAAGTTCGAACCGCCTTTTGTGTTGCCGATCACAGCGGAAAAAAAACAGGCTCTGGAGCGGCGGCTTTTTGACTGGTCCTATAAAGGGATTACCGATCTGGTCACAAAATGGGCCTGGCCCCGTCCGGCCCGCTGGGCTGTCGGCCACTGCGTCCGTCTGCACATCCGGCCCAATTATGTTACCCTTGTTGGCCTTTTACTGGTCATATCTGCCGGGATATCTTTTGCTTACGGCCAGTATGGTTGGGGGCTGCTGGCCGGATGGCTGATGACTTTTCTGGACACTGTGGACGGTAAACTGGCCCGGGTGACTGTTACGTCAAGTACATTCGGTCACTATTTTGACCACATTACAGACCTGGTTCACCCGCCTATCTGGTATATACTCTGGGGTCTTGGTTTAACTGCTGCACAGCTTTCCGGTCTGGGTTTTTCACTGACTCTTCTTTTTTATGCGATGATGATCGCCTATGTGGCAGGCCGTTTAGTCGAGGGATCATTTGTATGGTTTCTGGGTGCCAGCTTCGGTGTATTCTGCTGGCGGCCCATTGATTCGTATTTCAGGTTGATAACTGCCAGGCGCAATCCGAACATGATTTTCCTGACTATAAGCTGTCTTATAGGACGTCCGGAACTCGGGCTTCTGGGTGTAGTTTTCTGGACGGTGGCAACAACTGTATTCCTCCTTGGCCGATTAATGCTGGCAGGGTATGTGCGTTTCAGCCAGGGGCCCCTCAGATCATGGCTCTCGGATGCTGACAATCCGATGTATGATAAATCCCTTGCTGTGCGTCTGTTTACCCGACATATCACCAGGTAACCGGTGGCATCCAGCTTCTTTGTCTTCAATGAAATAATATGGCACCGGCAATCTTGGAATCCGACAGCAGACCACGTATTGGTGTGCTTACCAACCCTCTGAGTGGGAAAAACCACCAAAGACCGGGTACTTTGTCCCAAATATTGAATGAATATCCTGAGGTTTTGCGGCGAGAGGTCAAGACGCCCGAGGACGTTCATGAAGCCCTGGTCGAATTTGGTTGCCGGAATATAAATATTCTCGTCATAAGCGCTGGGGACGGGACGGTTCAGGCGGTCTTAACAGTTCTTTTCCATCATCACCCCTTTGCATTACAACCACAACTCATTGTGCTGGAAGGCGGCACAACCAACATGATTGGCGGTGATGTCGGCGTGTCAGGGAAGCAGGATAAAGCATTACGTCGGATACTCCGGTGGATGCAGACCGGCAGTGGCAGTGTCACCACGGTACAAAGACCGATTCTGCGCCTGCAGGTACCCGGTTATGGGGTGAAATACGGCATGTTTTTCGGGGCTGCCGGCATCAGTCAGGGCATCCAATACTATCGTAAAAAACTGCACAATAAAAGGCTGCATGGCTATCCCGGGATATGCATGACCCTTGTCAGGCATTTATGGGGGATAATTCGTCGACACAATCAATTGGTCTCTTCCACTCATATAAAAGTAGTTATAAACAAGGAACTGGTACATAAAGAAGATTTTATGCTCCTCTTTGTCAGCACACTGGACCGGCTGTTTTTTGACCTTCGTCCCTTCTGGGGTAAAGAAAACGGGCCGCTGCGGTTTACCGCTGTCAGGTCACGAGCCGGATATCTGTTACAGGTGCTTCCTTTTTTAGCCAGAGGCCGTAGCAGGGATAAAGGCTCTGAAGAGAACGGGTATTATTCTTGTAATGTGCACGAGATAGAACTTTATATTGCCGATAGTGTTGCCCTGGATGGTGAAATTTACACTCCCGAATCAGATCAGAAACCGACCTCACTTCGGCATGGTGGCAATGTCACCTTTTTGCAAATTTGATTATGGAAATTCCGTTAAAACTTCTTGAAACAACAGAGCAGAATTTTTGCAGGCCATCATCACCGGCAGTCAGCCTTCTGGTCAAAAAAATTCTGGCTGATTATGGCGATGAGGTGCAGGCTATATTGTTCTATGGATCCTGCCTTCACAAGGAGGAAGACCTTGATGGTCTTTTTGATTTGTATGTTCTGGTAAACACGTATGGTTCTGTTAATCGAAATTTCAGGCACGCCGCATTGAACAAGTTGTTGCCTCCAAATGTTTTTTACCTGGAAATTCCTTATGAACAGCATACAGTGAGATCCAAGTATGCAATATTATCTTTGGCTGATTTACAGAAAGGTACCTCCAGCCGCTGGTTTCATTCCTATCTCTGGGCCCGGTTTTGTCAACCGACGGCCGTGGTTTACGTGCGAAATGATAAGGTGGCAGAACAGGTAAGTAAAGCGTTCAGCCAGGCCGTTGTAACCTTTGTAACCCGTGTGTTACCGCGTATACAACCGGAATTTACCATTCGGGAATTATGGAGCAAAGGACTCGAGTTAACCTATCGGTCAGAGTTTCGACCTGAGCAACCGGATAAACAGGTTCGATTATTCGATGTGATGGTTGAGTATTATGAGGATATTACCCGCAATGCGTTTGATGGTTCACCATATCAGGTAAATAAGATAAATAATCAGGAAACTGCCCATTATACGGTTACAATCCCTTATCGTGTACGTTTTATTTCCCGTATAACCTGGGCAGTGAGGATAGTTCAGGGAAAAATCCTTTCTGTGCTGCGGCTTGTCAAGGGGACCATGACTTTTGAAGGCGGAGTGGAATATATTTTATGGAAGATCAAGAGGCACTCGGGGGTTACTTTGGAAGCCAGTCCCTTTCTGAAGCGGCACCCTGTTTTAGCAATGTTCGTTTTATCCTTCCGTTTATACCGGCGGGGAGGCATTCAATA
>DAOVUU010000013.1 GCA_030632405.1 Desulfobulbaceae bacterium
CCCGGAACACCGGGTCCGGCACTGCCAGGTTTCATGGCCTGTATTCCCGGGACTGTACTGCAGAGGAAGCCACCGGTTTCTGTCTGCCAGTAAGTATCGACGATTGTCGCTTTTCCTTTACCCACCTCTTTCTCGTACCAGCGCCACACTGCCGGTTCAATCGGTTCACCGACCGTGGTCATATGCTTGAAATCATATTTGTATTTTGCCGGTTCATCCGGGCCGATTTTTCTCAGGGCCCGAATAGCTGTTGGAGCGGTATGGAAAATATTCACATCGAGCTCCTGGGCAATCCTCCAGGAACGTCCGGCATCCGGATAGGTGGGAACGCCTTCATAGATGACTGAAGAGGCACAAAGGGCAAGAGGGCCATAGACGATAAAGGAGTGGCCTGTGATCCAGCAGATGTCAGCCATAAACAAGTACAAATGATCGGGATGGATGTCCTGGATGTATTTGGACATTGCAGTAACATAGGAGAGGTAGCCCCCGGTTCCATGCTGGCACCCCTTCGGTTTACCGGTCGTTCCACTGGTGTACATCAGAAAAAGAGGATCTTCGGAAAGCATCTGTTCCGGTTCAATCCTGGCTCCATAGTAACTTTTCAGTTCTTCGTTGACAACGACATCACGGCCTTCAATCATAGGGGACTCAGCTGACCATTTTCCCGGGTAGCGCTGCCAGACCAGGAGCATATCTACTTTCTGACCACCGTCTTCTGCGAGTTTGCATGCTTCATCATCGACACCCTTATGGTCGAGCAGTTTACCGCCTCGATAATAGGAGTCCATGGTGATGAGTACCCTGCTGTTTGAGTCGATGACACGATCTGCACAGGCACTTGCGGAGAAGCCGCCGAATACCACTGAATGAATGACCCCTATCCGTGCACAGGCCAGCATTGTTATTGGCAGCTCTGCTGACATCGGCATATGGATGGTTACCCGGTCGCCTCTTTTCAGTCCGGCGGTGTCCTTGAGCAAAGCTGCAAACTCGTTTACCCGGACGTACAGCTCCTGGTAAGTGATATGCTGAACCCGCTCTTCTTCTAACTCTGGAACAAAGTGGATGGCGGTCTTGTTCTTGTTATCTTCCAGGTGGCGGTCTATGCAGTTATAGCTGGCATTAAGCTTTCCACCTTTGAACCACTTATAGCATGGTGCATCACTGGTATCGAGTACCTCATCCCAGTATTTGTACCAGGTGAGCAGTTCTGCAAATTCAGTATAGTAGTCAGGAAACTTATCAAGGCTGAAACGCTCATAGATTGATTCGTCGGTTAGATTGGCCTGTCCCACAAATGATGATGAAGGGTGAAAATAATCTTCTTCCTGCCAGTGTACCGCAATTTCAGCTTCAGAGGTTTCAATAACATTTTTGTCTCCACTCATAAGTTTGCTCCTTTTCAGTATCTGATAAAAAATAAACTTCGGCTTGGGGTTTTTGCTTTTCTGATCTCCTCCTTTTAGTACCTTAAAAATTAATATAGTACAAAAAATGTGGTTTCTAGACGGAAATCGTGTAATCGCTGCAGATAAAAGTAACACTAATTGGCTAACATAAACGGACAAACAATGCAATTACTCTTATTTTTTATTTAAGTATAATTGATAATCAAGAGAGGAGAGATAAGCAGTCGGTAGAGGGTAATTGTTTTGAAAGTGTGTTTTGTCAGCAGCAGTTTTTTCTGATCGGTTGCTTTTTACCTTCCTCGTCTACTGAGACATAGGTGAAGGCGGCCTTCGTTACAAGCAATTCAGTAATCGAATCTGTTGGATATTCAATTCCCGGTCTGACCCAGACTTCAAGGTTAATGGTAACTGAAGTAGTACCTATTTTAACCACTTCCCCATGACAGCACACTACATCTCCGACATGCACCGGTTTGATAAAGACAATGGTGTCAACAGCCACAGTCACCACACGTGAGCAACTGACCTCACGTGCCATGATTCCACCTGCGATATCCATCTGGGACATGATCCACCCTCCAAAAATATCTCCCTGGGGATTAGTATCGGCCGGCATGGCAAGGGTGCGGAGAATTGGTTTGCCGGAGGGGTGGGTGGTTTCGTTTGTCATCAGATTTGTCCTGTGTTAGCTTCTGAAAGGCAGTTCAGTTCTTTAGTGCCTATATCAGGAGGCTGTCATAAAAAACAAGATTTAATTATAATCATAACCGTTGTATCGAAGGATGCAATTGATTTACAATTTCATCATTTGTATCAAAATACCCCGAAATTCCAGAGGAGTGGACACCGCTGGAGAAGAGTGATACTATTAGTAAGATTGAGCTTGAGCAGGAGTAAGGGCTGTTTGGGGATAACCATTATTCAGATATTGTTTTCTCGTATGTGACCACGGTGAAAGGTTCAGAGCTGTTCGGGTGACGTACCCTGGAAACTTCTTGGAATTTGTTTCCGGAAATTTCCGGGAAACTCACATCACCTTCTGCCTCTCTCTCAAGGATGGTAAGGAGTATTTTCGTGGTTATCGGCAATGCCTGTTTGAAAACTTCTGCGCCTCCAATGATGAAGACTTTTTCCACCGGATCACACATTGTAATGGCTTTTTTAAGTGATTCTGCACTTTCAGCCATTCCGGGGGTGTACTCTTTATTACGGCTGAGAACAATATGTCGCCGCCCCGGCAGGGGAGCGGGGAACGATTCAAATGTTTTTCTCCCCATAATCATGGGAAAACCCATTGTGGTTTTTTTGAAAAGACGCAGTTCCTCGGGGATATGCCAGGGGAGTTTGTTGGCCCGGCCAATGATTCGATTGTCGGCCATTGCAGCGATAATTATTATTTCCATTGTCATTTTTTTTTGCAGCGTAGTTTAAAAATATTGTATTTGTTCGTGCTTTTATTAGATAATATGAGAGGCTACCTTGAAAAATTGTTTTTCGCCCAAAATTTTTGTTGCTCACAAAATTAATCCTTGATATATCAACTATATGTGAAGGTGAAATTTTATTTGCACCTCGATTTTGAACGCAAACTCTAATTGTTCAAGGTACCCGAAAGTTATAGATTTTGTCCAATTTTTTTTAAAATATGGTGAAACCATTTATATTCCTTATGGGAATAATGATAAACTCGTAAAAAGGTCAATCAAAGCCTTAGATGGCGCAATCAATAATGAAAGAGTCCCGTTTATCCGGGTTATTAATCTTGCTGGAGGTTGTCAATGAAAATGCTTTGTCCGCACTGCGGAGTAAAGGGTACTGCAGATGAATCACATATTGGGAAAATGGTTAAATGTCCCAAGTGTGAAGCTGACTTTGAGGTTTTGCTCGAGGGGAAAAATTCTTTAGCCGAAGATGAGCAAACATCAGCATCGCTATCTCCTTCAGAGCTTGAACCACAGGATATAAATGAACTCCAGGATGGGGTGATACTGAAAATGCTTTGTCCGCACTGCGGAGTAAAGGGCACTGCAGATGGATCATATGTTGGGAAAATGGTCAAATGCCCCAACTGTGAGGCTGCCTTTGAGGTTTTGCCTGAGGAGAAACATTCTCTACCTGAAGACGGGCAGATACCAGTATCTGATGAGCCTGCAGCTGAAATTCCCCCGGAGTATGTGCTAGAAGATGAACTTACGGTGGAACCAGAAGAGCAGAAAGAGCAGAAAGAGCTGGAAGAAGTTCTGGAATGGTCTGATATACCTGACGATGTTGACCTGGAACCTGTATACGTGGACGAAATTGCTGAAGTGGTTATGGAGAAACCTTTGGAAGAACCGGAACTCCCTGCCTCTGGCGGACGGGAGGATACTGCAGATACTGCCCCTGTGCCGGGACCTGGTGTGGCTTCAACACTCCGGGCCAAAGGATTTCAGGGAAATGATCCGGAATTGACTGACCTGCTTTCTGTTCAGCGCGGTTTCTCAATTATGGGTGCAATTAAAGATACCTGGGGGGAGACAAAGGGAGCTAAGGCGTCAATCTGGGCAGGAAGTTGTGTTATGTACCTTGTGATGCTGATCATTGGGGTGGCAGGAACTTTCCTGATGCCTGCCCTGGGTTTTGATATGACGACTACGGCGGGGATGGTGGCTAATGTGGCGGGGCAGGTCCTCCTCACTGTAGTCTCTATCGTCTTTACGGCGGGTCTTCTCTATATGGGTGTCAGAAAGGTGGCAGGTGACCCCATCTCCTGGCAAATGGTCTTTAAAGGATTTTCCTTTACCGGTCAAATTATTCTGGCAACTATACTGCAGACGATATTTGTTGGGCTCGGCCTGCTTCTACTGGTCCTTCCCGGAATCTATCTTATTGTCGGTTACGGACTTACCCTGCCGCTTATAGTGGATCGAAAAATGTCAGCCTGGGAGGCTATGGAAACATCCAGGAAAGCAATTCACAAGGTGTGGTGGAAAGTGGCCGGAGCATTGTTTTTGATGGGATGCATCTATACTCTTTCTACCATTCCACTGGGTATTGGACTTATCTGGACGGTACCGATGTTTATAATCCTGGGAGGTATAGTGTATCGGTACCTGTTTGGTGTCAGGGGGAAATAGTCAGGACGTTATTTTTTACGACGCCATCATTTTTCACTGTTGTTTACAGGAGGCAATATGGGGATTGTTTCTGCGCCTTTGTTCTGGCTTATTATCGGGGTGATACTGCTATTTCTCGAGCTTGTCCTTCCCGGCTTTGTGCTTTTCTTTTTTGGAATGGGAGCGCTGCTTGCGTCCCTTGCAGCGTATCTTTTTGAGTTAAGCCTCAGCTGGCAGCTGGCTCTGTTTATCATTGCTTCCCTGGCTTCACTGTTTTCTTTGCGAAATGTAATTCAGAGGAAATATCTGAAATTTTCTCCGGAAGATGGAGAAGATGTAGATGTGGTACTCGTTACCCCTGGAGAGAGAGGAGTTGTTGTTGACCGGATTCAACCGCCTGCAGAGGGGCGGATAAAATATTCCGGTACCTTCTGGAGAGCCACTGCTGACGAGAAAATTGATGAAGGAGAGATCATTTCTATAGTGGACCAGAAGGGGTTGGTAATACAAGTCGAAAAAGTGTAGAGCCCGCTCCAGGACAAGCTCCTGGGTCGAGTGGGTACTTGAAAATAAACTTCAAATTAGTAGGGGAATAACATGGAACAAAACCTGGTAGCACTGGGAGTTATATTAGTGCTGATTGTTGTTGTACTGGTCAAGACGGCTGTGGTTGTACCCCAACGGTCAGAATATGTGGTGCAGAGGCTGGGTAAATACAGGACGACTCTGACTGCAGGTTTCCATATCCTCTTTCCATTTCTTGATATAATTGCCTACAGGCGAAGCCTGAAAGAAGAGCCGATTGATATAAGTGCCCAGACCTGCATCACCGCTGACAATGTTACACTGGAGGTGGATGGTATTCTTTATCTCCAGGTTGTGAATTCGAAAATGTCTGCATATGGCATTGAGAACTATCATTTTGCAGCCACCCAGCTTGCCCAGACGAGTCTGCGGTCCGCCATCGGTAAAATTTCTCTCGACAACACCTTTGAGGCCAGGGAAACTTTGAATGGCCAGGTTGTTATGGCCCTTGATGAAGCGGCTTCAAACTGGGGAATCAAGGTTCTGCGCTATGAGATAAAAGATATCCAGCCGCCCCGGACAGTATTGGAGGCCATGGAAAAGCAGATGAAGGCGGAAAGAGAGAAACGAGCTGAAATAGCCAGGTCAGAAGGTGAAAAACAGGCAACGCTCAACAGGGCTGAAGGCGATAGAGGAGAGGCTATCTTTCTCTCTGAAGGTGAGAAAACAAAAAGGATCAACGAGGCGGAAGGCCGGGCACAGGAGATTCTTATGGTGGCGGAGGCGACCGCTGAAGGAATCAGAAAAGTTGGTGAAGCGCTGGCATCCCCGGGCGGAAAAGAAGCAGCCAACCTGGAGGTGGCAAAACAGTATCTTAATGAATTCGGTAAACTGGCCAAAGAAAACAATACCATGATTGTTCCAGGAAATTTGTCGAATCTGAGCAGTATGGTCGCCTCCGCAATGGCTACCTTTGAGCATGTGGGTAAAAAGAAAGCGCAAACGGAGGCTGAGCCGGAGATTAAATTTCACGGATGATGGAGTCTCCCTCTCGCTCATACCCCTTTATCCATTTCTTGATGGTGGTATGTGCGACACTTGTCTCCACCTCCTTTATCGTAGGGGCAGCTATTACGGATGAGCTTGACCCTGCGGTTCTGACTTTTGTAAGATTTGGTATCTCTTCGATTCTTTTTGGACCCTGGGTCCATCATAAATATGGGATAACTTTTTCCCTGTCTCTTTTTTTACGCTGCAGTATTATAAGCAGTTGTCTTGTAATTTTCTTCTGGTGCATGTTTCTTTCTCTTAGATACACAACAGCCCTGAACACCAGTGTGATTTTCACTCTGGTGCCGTCTATTTCGGGTATCTATGCTCTTTTTCTTGTGGGAGAAAAATTAAGAAGGGAACAACTCATTGCTCTTGGATGTGGAATGATAGGGGCAATATGGGTTATTTTTCGTGGTGATCTGACAGCTTTTCTTGCCATGGAATGGAATAAGGGGGATCTTATCTTTCTGGCAGGAGGATTTGCCATAGGGTTGTATACTCCCCTTGTGCGGCTGTTGCATAGAGATGAACCCATGGCAGTGATGACTTTTTGGGTGCTGGCCACCGGCAGCCTCTGGCTGCTTTTCTTTAATGTCAATAAACTCCTGGTCGTGGAGTGGAGTTTTGTTTCCCTGAACGTCTGGGCTGGAGTGTGTTACCTTGCGGTCTTCACAACGATTGTAACTTTTTTCCTGACTCAGTATGCTGTCCTTTATCTCGGGCCGACACGGGTGGCGTCGTACTCTTATCTTTATCCCGGACTGGTCCTGTTGATTGAGTTGGTACTGGGCCATGATTTACCGCCGTTCTCCGTCATGCCCGGTATTGTGATAGTGTTGGCCGCCATGTTTATAATCCAGCATTCCGAAAGGTGAGTGAGTTTTCCAAGCCTGAAACAAGTTCCATGTACATTGCAGGAGAGGTAAAGAATGAAGACTGCTGCTGCGGATATTATGACCACCCGGTTTACTACCCTGTCTGCTGAGACACCGGTTTCCGAAGCCATTCGAATATTCCGAGATGCTTTTCAGCGGGAGGGGCGGCGAATATTTGGCATGATTGTCTTAGATAAAGATCATCACTTGGCCGGGATGCTTTCAATGTATGATATACTGCTCTATCTGCGACCCAAGCATATTCATGTCTGGGGCACGATGGAGGATCTTGAAATTGCAGATGTGATCGATGCTGCGGGTGACAGGATAAAATCGATTCTGGTGGGAGATATTATGACACCTGATGTGGTCACTGTGGGCCCTAATGCTAATTTGATGATGGTTCTAAATATCATGATCAGCAAACACGTCAGGCGGTTACCGGTGGTGGAAGACCAAGAGATCGTCGGTATAGTTTATATATCGGACTTATTTAACCATTTATTGGAACGAATCGGTGATTGAAAATATAAATCATGCTGTGCCCCTTTGCCAGGGCCCTGCTGGCTGGTGGTATTAAGGTGCTTACCCTGCGCAGTGAAGTTGGATTTTAAAAAAAATATCTCCCCAGGGCCATAAGTCCCATACCTGCAGCGACTGTACCAAAAAAACTCTTGAATCGCCAGGCTACAAAAAATGTCGGGATTGCCGCAAGTAAAAAGGAATTATCCAGGTTCAGGGAGAGTGTACCATCCTGGCAGAGTAGCCCTGGCGCCAGGAGAGCCGCAAGGACGGTGGCTGGGACAAAGTTCAGCCATCGCGTAATCCAGGGTGACAGACTGCGGTTTGAAAGCAGCAGCATTGGCAGCAGGCGGGGTAGGTAGGTGACAACCCCCATGCCGCAGATTGTCAGGAAGGCGAGTTTTTCATCCATTGTTCTACTCCAACACCGATGGTGGCCGCAACCATCGTTGCAACAATAACATGTGATTGACTGAAACCGAGCAGATAAAGTGTTACTGAAAGCCCGGCAGCCAGAAGTGCCATCATTAAATATACGGGTTTAACAATCTGTGGAACGAGAAGTGCAATAAACATGGCTGGTAGAGCGAAATCCAGACCAATAGGCCGGATGTCTGTAAGCTGTCCACCAGCCAGATAACCAAGCAGGCTACCAACCACCCAGGATGACTGAGCTGTAATATTTACTGCAAAAGTTTCGATCTTTGGTGGGGCTCTTCTGGCCATCCGCATCGTGTGCAAGGCGAACGTTTCATCGGTTAGTTCATAACCAAACAGGGCGATCTGCCATTTTTTCCATCCTTTCAGTTTTGGTGCCAAAGCTGCAGACATCAGCAGGTGACGAAGATTTACAACAAAAGTTGTAAATATCAGGGTAAATGGTGAGACCGCTGCCCCAAAAAGTCCGGCACCAATCAGCTGCGAACTCCCTGCAAATACGATAACAGACATGGCAACGGCGTTGAACATGCCTAAACCGTTTTTCTGCGCCAGGACACCGTAGGCAAAGCCTACCGGGATATACCCCAGGACAATAGGCAACGCTTGACGGACACCATTCCAGAACTGCGTATTTTTTCCCTTCGGCAATAAATCAATCAATTTTTTCACGCATTGTAATTGTTTGAAAATTTTGTGATAAGATCAATAATATTTTTTTCCTCTTTTTTGTATAAATTTTTCAGTATTCAATTATTATCATCAAAAGATCTTACGAGTTTTTACTGCGCCATCAAATATTAAAGGAGAGAGAAATGTTTAACAAAAATAGTAAGGACGGATACTTGACGCCACTTGACGGCATTCAGAGAAAAACGCTTGTTCATGGTGAATCCACTTTAATGACGGAGTTCAAACTGAGGGAGGGCAGTGCCATTCCACTGCACAGCCACCCCCAGGAACAGATTGGGTATCTTATTTCCGGACAGATTGCGTTTTTAGTTGGCTCAGAAAAAATTGTGTGCAATCCCGGTGACAGCTGGTGTTTTGCAGGTGGTGAAGAACATGGAGCGGAGGTTTTACAGGACACTGTGATAGTTGAGGTGTTTTCACCAGTGAGGGAGGATTATCTCCCGACAGATTCCGGGGAATGAAGTTTCAGGTAGTTTCTCGTTCAAGGATGGAAAACCCGATATCAATACAGTTCTCTGTAACCGGCTCACCGTTGATTCTGGCCAGTAGGGCTTCTGCCGCCCGTCGCCCCATTATCTCCCGGTCAAACCTCACTGTGGTAAGAGCCGGATAGGTGTGGGCTGCATAGGGCTGGTCGCCAAGCCCTATGATGGCAAGTTGATCCGGAATGAGAAGACCCCGTGCCTGAGCTTCCGCCAGAGCGCCCTGTGCAAGAGTATCTGAGCTGCAGAAAACAGCACCTTCGCCGAAACCATTATCTAAAAGATGGGCCAGTCCTTCCCTGCCCAGCCTGAAGTTAGTCAGCTCTGAGACAAAGCTGACAGCCACTTCAATATTACCATGTCTGGCCAGGGTCTCAATAAAGACACGGGCGCGAATTTTTGCTCGATTGTCACTGGCCGATACTATACCGATATGACGATATCCTTTATTCAATAGATATTCAGCCACAGCCTGGCCGATATGTTGATGTGAAAAGCCGATAACTACATCAATAGGGGTGGGAGTCAAATCCCAGGTTTCCACGACGGGAATGTCAGCGCCAATAAGAAGTCGTCGGGATGTTTTGGAGTGGCTGGTGCCGGTCAGTAAAATCCCATCAGGCCGGCGACTCAAAACGGTCGCGATCAGAGACTCCTCCTGATCTTCACTATACCCTGTCTCCCCCAGAAGAACCTGATAGCCGGAATCTCTGAGTCTGTCGCAGAAAAAACTTATCGTTTCGGCATGAACAGAGTTTGCCATGGTCGGAACAATGGCTGCAATAAGATGGCTGCGGCGGGAAGCCAACCCGCTTGCCAGCTGGTTTGGAAAATATCCGGTACGGGAAATTGCCTGGCTGATTCTTTCAAGAGTTTTTGGTGCAACCTTATTGGGCTGGTTGATAGCACGGGACACTGTAATAGGAGATACGTCCGCAAGTTTTGCAACATCATTGAGGGTTACGCTGCCGGTGGCGCGAGTGGAGCTGCCCAATTCTCTCCTTTTAGCATCGTTACTGTTTTCAGTGTAATTCATTGGTCTATTTTTGCTTTTTTGAAAACTCCATCCAGGGTAACTTTAAGAAAGTGACCGTATTATGGTAACGATACCACAGAAACAAGTCAAGAAAATCTGTAACTATTCAGAGCACCTCACCTTCATCCATCCTGGCCTGCTCGAGTAACACCAGTACGCTTCACGGGTCCGAATGAACGAATCTAAGGCACTCTGAACAGTTACATTCCGTGCTTTTTTATGTTTCTTGTGGTTACGCTGAATAGTTCGAAAATCTCAATATTCTTAATCCTGGGGTATGGGGGGAAAAGAGTCAAAATCAGGCATATGTGGAGACTGGAAAAAGAGATACTTATGCAGTTTGTCTGGTTGGAAAAAACAATTGACAAACAGTAATGATAGCGCTAACATTTCATGGTTTTTATGAGATTGTTGACAGCTAAATTTGCCCCTAAGGGCATAATGTTTCTCTTTTTGAGAGGTTTTTCATGACCAGTCCATCATCAAACATCAATGGGGCGCCAATTGTCACTGAGTTTAAGATCATTCCTGTTGCGGGATATGACAGTATGTTACTCAACCTCAGTGGTGCACACAGTCCTTTTTTTACGCGTAATATAGTTATTCTAAAGGATAGTTCGGGGCGGACTGGAGTCGGTGAAGTTCCGGGCGGCGAGGGGATTCGAAAGACCCTTGAGGATGCCCGGCAACTTGTTGTTGGTCAGGAAGTTGGCCGCTATAACAGTATACTCAATACAGTGAGGTTCAAGTTTGCAGATCGGGATACTGGCGGACGCGGGCTGCAGACCTTTGACCAGCGTATTATGATCCATGCCGTGACCGCTATTGAATCGGCCCTGCTTGACCTTCTCGGCCAGTTTTTGAGTGTTCCCACAGCGGCATTGCTCGGTGAAGGCCAGCAGCGTAATCAGGTGGAGGTACTCGGTTATCTGTTTTATGTTGCCGACCGTAACAAAACCGACCTGCCTTATCTCTCAGGTGAGGGTGCCCGAGACGATTGGGGCCGATTGCGTCATGAAAAAGCACTGACACCGGAGGAGATCGTACGTCAGGCCGAAGCTGCTTACGATCGATATGGATTCAGCGATTTTAAGCTGAAAGGGGGTGTCTTTAGGGGAGAAGAGGAGATAGAGGCAGTTCAGAGCCTTGCCCGGCGGTTTCCAAAAGCTCGCATTACCATCGATCCGAACGGTGCATGGTCGCTGGAAGAGGCGGTTCAGCTGTGCAAAGGCCAGGATGATGTCCTTGCCTATGTAGAAGATCCCTGTGGTGCAGAAGACGGGTATTCGGGGCGCGAGATAATGGCTGAATTTCGCAGGACAACAGGATTACCCACTGCAACCAATATGATTGCCACAGACTGGCGCCAGCTAGGGCACGCCATTCAGCTGCAATCGGTTGATATTCCACTGGCTGATCCTCATTTCTGGACTATGCAGGGGGCTGTGCGGGTAGCTCAATTATGCAATGAGTGGGGGTTAACCTGGGGATCGCATTCCAATAATCACTTTGATATCTCTCTTGCGATGTTCACGCAGGCGGCGGCAGCTGCTCCCGGCAGGATAACCGCCATAGATACACATTGGATATGGCAGGATGGGCAAAATTTGACGAAGAATCCTTTTCAGATAGTCGATGGGTTTATCACTGTTCCCGACCGCCCAGGCCTCGGTGTTGATATTAATCTGGAGGCTATTGAAGATGCTAATCGGTTATACCGGACTCATGGCCTTGCCGGCCGGGATGATGCGCTGGCGATGCAGTACCTTATCCCTGGCTGGACCTTTGATAATAAACGCCCCTGTCTTGTTCGCTGACGTCACTTCTTCGCTTGATTTTATCTTTGTTCCATGGGGATAACAGTGCCGGTTAGGAAATTGCAGTGGTGCGAATCCTTCAGCAGGATATAAAACCTAGATTCAATCGCCGCAAGGTCAGTGAATCTCCGGCTCCGGAACCTCCTCTTCGGTATATTCAAGGAAGTCAAAATCGCATCCGTCATTGGCCTGGGTGACATGTTCCATATACATTCTGGTGTAGCTGCGGGGGTATCTTTCGGCTGGAGTGGTCCAGCCTGCCTGGCGTTCCGTCATTTCTTCGTCAGAAATTATAAGCTCGATTTTGCGTTTGTTTATATCGACTGAAATGATATCACCGTCATGCACCAGGGCGAGCGGCCCACCGACATAACTTTCGGGGGCAATATGCAGAACACAGGCCCCATAGCTTGTTCCACTCATGCGAGCGTCTGTTACCCGGAGCATATCACGCACTCCCTGTTTCAGGAGTTTCTTGGGAATCGGCAGCATGCCCCATTCCGGCATTCCCGGGCCGCCCTTGGGCCCTGCATTGCGCAGAACGAGTACGTGGTCGGGAGTTACATCTAAATCTTCATTGTTGATTGCCGCGGACATTGCGTCATAGCTGTCAAACACCAGAGCCGGACCCTGGTGTTTGAGGAACCGGGGATCGCAGGCTGCAGCTTTCATCACTGCTCCGTCGGGGGCCAGGTTACCGTACAGTACAGCAGTTCCGCCCTCGGGATAGATGGGGTTGTCAAGCGGGCGGATAACGTCATTGTCGATCACTTCCGCTCCTTCGATGTTTGTGCCAAGTGTCTGGCCGTTAACAGTAAGGCAATCGAGGTGAAGATCATTGCGGATAACGTTCAGTGCCGCGCGGCAGCCACCGGCGTAATACCAGTCCTCGGCCAGATATTGACCGGATGGCCGCAGATTGAGGATTACCGGCACTTTTTGTGAGGCGGTATCGTAGATATCCTGTTTCATGGGAATACCCGATCGCCGTGCCATGGCAATCAGGTGTACAAAAGCGTTCGTAGAACCGCCAAATGCCATCAACGCGGTGCATGCATTTTCATAGGCCTGTTCTGTGCAGATGTCGTTGATCTTGAGATCATCCCACACCATTTCGACGATTCGGCGGCCGCAACTGCTCGCCATGCGGTTGTGATTGGAATCGACGGCAGGAATAGTCGATGCCCCGGGAAGTGTCAGCCCTAGTGTTTCTGCAAGAGAGGTCATGGTCATACCCGTACCCATGGTCATGCAGAGTCCGGGTGAACGTGCGATACCTTCCTCGATTTCACGCCACTGGCATTCGTTGATATTGCCGGCCCGTAACTCATCCCAGTATTTCCAGGCGTCGGAACCACTGCCCAGTATTTTATCACGCCATCTGCCATTGAGCATTGGTCCGGCGGGCATGAAAATAGTGGGCAGATTCATGCTTGCCGCACCCATTATCAGGGCAGGGGTTGTCTTGTCACAACCACCCATAATGACTGTTCCGTCGAAGGGATAATGGCGCAGGATCTGTTCTACTTCCATGGCCAGGAGATTGCGGTGCAGCATCGGGGATGGACGTTCAAAGGCCTCGGCCAGAGTCATGGCAGGCATCTCGACAGGCATGCCACCTGCCTGCCAGATGCCACGTTTGACTTCCTCAACACGTTCTTTGAAGTGGGTCTGGCAGCTGTTGATCTCACTCCAGGTGTTGATTACGGCAATCACAGGCTTCCCCATGAATTCTTCACGTGCATAGCCCATTTGCAGCATGCGTGAACGATGGCCGAATGATCTCAGGTCCGAGGTACCGAACCAGCGGTGGCTGCGAAGGTCTTCAGGGTGTTTACGGGTCATTTGTCCATTCCTCTTATTTTTTTACGTAATCAGGGAACCATCATTATTAAATTTGAACGGCTGCGGTGGGCCCATAATCTCAAGATCAGGGTTCTGTTGAAACACTTCACTGTAGGTTTCCGACATCCAGATGGATTCGAGATCCTTGGTATTAGTGATACGGACTATCAGAGGTGCATCGGGCACGCCTCCTCGTAACGTGTGGAGCGCTGCCCCCAGCGCATCCCGGTCATTTTCGAGAATTACCGGGATTTTAGGGGAGAGGAGTGAGTGGGCGGTCAGTGCGTTGGTGTAGGTGATCGTCAGATCAATTTTTTCAGCGCAGGATCGTGTGGTGAAATCCGCAAGCCCGATGCCGATACCGTTACCATGGGTTGCCTCCGATAAGCCCCTGACTATAATACGCTGGATCGGCGGAGCCACAAAGCCGGGGAGTCCCCAGGCAGATCTTCCCGTAATATTGGCATCGAGTCCGCCGCCACTGATATCTTTGCCGATTTCATCTACGATGAGGATGTCGATCTCAGGCATGAGAAGGGATCCCATAATGCGTTTGGCCTCTTTGAGCAATTCACGTTCACGGGACAGTATCATGTCGGGAGGTAGAACCTCAATTGCGGCAAGGCCGCCATACCCATTTTCAATGACACCTATCCCGCATAGAACAGGTGCCCGGGTAAGGCTGAGAGCTGCAGCTGCGGGCATGATGTCAGCAAATCGGTCGAAGCCATGATGGTGGGTTGCCAGCGCACCTCGGTGTTTGCCAAGGCCGATAACGAGCATTTTGACGATTCCGCTCTCATAGTCAGCCTTGAATACCGGATGGACTTTGATCCGGTTGCAGACAACGATACCGTCTGCCTCGAAGGCCAGCCTGTCACAAAAGACATCCAGGCCGTGCTCGGTGGTTCCTAGAGGAACAACGTCCATTGATGAGCGGATCGGCGCCCCGATACTTGTTTCCGTGAGACCCAGACTTGCTAGAACACGGATCTGTCCTTTGGCCGTTGCACCGCCGTGACTGCCCATGGCCGGAACAATAAAAGGTTCGGCGCCCCGACCCTTTAATGCCTTCACACTGGCACGTAGAACAGCGGCAATATTTTTAATTCCTCGACTTCCAGCCGTGACAGCGATCTTCTTTCCTTTGAGCGCAGGGCAGGAGAGCTGTGCGAACCCTTCATTAACTGAGGTTTCTATGTCGCTTATCCTGTCGGAGGGAAAACGCTGTCTGACAGGCATC
>DAOVUU010000223.1 GCA_030632405.1 Desulfobulbaceae bacterium
GATGAATATCTCCGCACATCAGTTAAAGATATTTTTGCGGTTGGTGATTGTGCTGAACATCGTGATTTTTTTACCAGAAAACAATCACGGCTCATGCTGGCATCAACCGGCGCATCGGAGGCACGCATTGCCGGCATGAATATATTTGATCTTAAGGTAGTACGCCAAAACAAAGGAAGTATCGCTATTTTCTCAACATCACTTGGTGAAATTTCTATGGGTGCGGCAGGACTTACTGAAAACCAGGCCGTAAGTGAGGGGTTTCATTTCGTGGTAGGTCAATGTCGTGGCCTTGACCATCACCCAGGAAAACTTCCCGGAGCGAAAGTGCATATGAAACTTCTATTTTCAACGGGGAGTGGTGTTCTTCTCGGTGCCCAGATAATTGGCGGCAAGACAATCGGAGAAATGATAAATATTCTTGGATTAGCCATACAGAAATCGATGACTGCTGCCGAACTGGCAACCATGCAATATGGTACACAACCCCTGTTAACTGCAGGTCCAGGGTTATATCCCATCGTAGTCTCTGCAACTGACGCACTGGAAAAAATGCAGAGGTAAAACAGACTTCTCTTTACAGGGTACCTTGAAAATTAGAATTTTTGGAGTTTCGCAAACTCGCTTACCGGAGGATTAAATTTTGTGTGC
Organism: Desulfobulbaceae bacterium; assembly: GCA_030632405.1. GTDB lineage: Bacteria > Desulfobacterota > Desulfobulbia > Desulfobulbales > Desulfocapsaceae > Desulfomarina. Next base: position 652 of record DAOVUU010000223.1, read on the forward strand.
AACGAAGAGTTTGGGCCGATAAGCGAGACGTCGAGATAGCAATTTTTCAAGGTACCCTTAAATAAGTCAACAGATCCACATTTCTGTTGAGAATAAAATCCGGTATCACATCAGATCGTTCTGCATCAGCCCGGGTAGCTTCCCCTGTCAATACCAGTATTGACAGAAAATTATTATCTTTTCCTGTACGAATATCAGTGTAAAGGCGATCTCCCATGATCGCCAATGACTGCACGTCAAATTGTGCCTTGTTTTCAGCAGACAATTTTTTCAACAATCCGTCGACAATAGGTGCATGAGGTTTACCAATCACGATAGGTTCAACTCCTGTGGCATAAATAAGCGGCTGCATTAAGGCGCCCAGGTCGATATCAAAACCACCGTTTTTGATGGGACATAATGTGTCCGGATGGGTTACAATAAGAGGTACGCCGGACTTTATCAACTGGTACGCCTGATTCAATTTTTCGTATGACAGTGTTTTGTCATATCCCATAACGACACACTGTGCATCAGGCGTCAACGTAAAACCAGCATCGGTAAATGCAGCTTCCAGGGAGGGCGTTCCAAGTAAAAATATCCGCCGGTAGTCGGTACACCGCCTAAGATAATCCAAGGTGGCATCGCCTGAAGAATAAATTTCATCCTCGATCAGTACAATGCCCATAGAATGAAGTTTCTTGAAATAATCTGCTCTTCCTCTTGACGAGTTATTGGTTAGATATATTTTTTGTATATTGTACTTATCCAGGCCGGATAAAAATTCCAGGGTAAAATCAAAAAGGCGATCTTCCTGATACAGGGTACCGTCAAGATCCAGCAGAATACACTTGATGGTTTTTAATTTTTTTTTGAATTCTTCATTGCTTAACATGATATCTATCTTGATGATGGTATGAAAATATTTAATGCTTTCTTTACAGGCATTCTCGGATAAGTTCCTGGGACTGATGAAGGATAACTTGGCTTTATTCTAACTCTGAAAAAGGGAAAAAGCTCGGGACAAGTAATTTTATTGGTTGTTAATTTAATGCTGCATTTGAAACTGTTTCTTGAACAGACACCATTTTGGCGTTATATATCATAGTGAGTAAATAATTTTATCAAGAGGTGCTGTTATGGCCAGGTCAAAATGTCCTGCATGTGAACACCATGAGTTTGAGGCTGTTCATGTTACAACCCCGAGAGGTCAAAAGTTTTGCCTGATCCAGTGTGTTAATTGCGGAACAGTTATTGGTGCCCTTGATGATGTAAAGATCACTAATGTAATAAAAAATGCTGAAAAAAAGCTCTCTAAGTTTCTTGAAAACCTCAATCGTAAAGTAATTAATGTGTGCAGTAGGAAAAACGGCTGAAGATCTTAATACATACACCTATCACCGTTAAGTTCATAGAGTGAAGAAAAATAAAATGGCAGATGATATCGGGACGAGACTTGTTGCGGCATTAAAAGATCCTAATAATTTTGAGAGTCAGGAAAGTGTTGCCAAGGCAATGGAACTCACCAAGGCATATGCCAGCTCGGGCTCAGCCACTCATTTCAGTACGGTAACCAAATTGTTTTATGACCTGTTCGAGATGTTTGAGACGGGGAAAGATCCACGTACTAAATAGCAGGTGGTTTTCGTTTCAGAAATTTCTGCATGGAACTCATTTCACTCTTGCATTCCGCTATAATTTTCTCCAGATAAGCGATATTTTTATTGATATTTTCAGTATAAAGATCGCGGTCAATCTGATGTCTTTCACGAAAATGTGTTCGCATGGCTTGAGATGTGTTGGAAAAGGTGTGAACCAGCCTGTTGAGGATGATATTATGGTAAAAACTGGTGGTATGTATCATCAAGTCGAGTGCTGAAGCATGTTTATAGGTTTTATCGGCTTTGAGTTCCTCGTGCAGCATGGGGAGAGCTTCCAGATAATATCTGTCGGCCATTTGGGCAAGTATATCTGCTGAACCGACTACCTGACCAGCAAGTTGTGTCTCTTGGGAGTGATGGGCAAAGGTTGTGGGGTTAAGTGAAAGGTTCGTATAATGAATGATCGTGGCACAGTCTTTTAACAAGCTCGGAGCCAGGTTTTTAAGGGCGATATAACGCCGGAGAAAGAGAATAGATCTCTTTTCGTGGTTTGCAATGTATTCAGAACCTGATTGGGCAGGATCCCCTTCCACCAGTAACATTCCCGTATCGTGAAAAAAGGCGCTCAGTAAACCTTTGGTGAGTGTCTCCTGCTTAATATGTATATGGTTGCAATGAAGTCCATGAAACAGCCGGACCGCGGCTAATGAAACCATCCGGGTATGTCGTAGATTATGATACTGGAGGGTGTTTTTCTGGAAAAAAGGATGGGATCCGGAAAAAAAATCTGTCAACTCATCATACGTATCTCGAATTAGCGAATGGTCTGTGTCGGGGCATATTACGGAGGACAGAGAAACGATCTCATGAAGAGGGTTGCCGGTACTGCCCCCTTCAAATATTTTGCAAAGATATTTATTATCCATTTTTGCTAACACGATTAGGTAGATAGTTTCTTACTGCAGTTGCGCCTATTCTATCATTCTTATAGAAGATATTGCAAATTAATGGGGCAAAATATTCTTCTTCTGTTACCTTTTGTAAAAAAAACACAATGAACCTGCCGTTTATTTACGAATTGGAAAAAAGAAAAATAAAGTATGATCTGGACTTTATTAATATTTACAGTTAGAATCCTCCGCGTGCGGCGTTGCTGTGACTTCAATGACAAACAATTTTACCTGGGTCGCTTGGAGTTAAATGGAAGATAATAACAAGAAAACGGTGATACTGTTCGTTGACGATGAAAAATCAGTCCTTGTTGCCCTTGGTGCAATGGCCGAGTCATTAGGCTATCACTACCTGGTTGCAGGTGATAGTTTTGAAGCTATCGAGGTGTTAAAATCATCACCGGTTGATCTTGTCCTGTCTGATGTTGTCATGCCGGGCATGGATGGTTTGGAGCTTCTTGATTATATAAAAAAACATCATAAAAATACTGATGTTATCATCTCGACAGGGTTTTCTGTAAAAGCAAGTTATGCCGAAGTTATTAAAGCCGGGGCCATTGATTTCATAAAAAAACCTGTCGATCGAGCAGAGCTTGAAGCGAAACTTGCCAGGGCAGACCGAGAGCGGAGGCTGGTGCGTGAGCTTGAGAGGTTGTCGATGCATGACGCCTTAACGTCTCTTCTGAACAGAAGATCATTTGACGAACGGTTTCCCTATGAATTGGAAAGGGCGTACAGGCAGAATTATTCGCTGATTCTGGCGTTTATTGATGTGGATAATTTTAAGGATTACAACGATCAATATGGACACCAGGCGGGAGATGGGGTTTTGATTGACCTGGGCAAAATTATGGCCGAATGCACCCGTGAAAAGGTTGATCTGTGCTTCAGGCTAGGCGGGGATGAATTTATTGTGCTTTTGCCCCAGGCAAGTTCTGATCAAGGTCTGGAAATTGCCCAACGAATTCTGCTGGGTTTTAGTGAAAAAAGTTTTGGGGAGACGACCCTTTCAATTGGTCTGGTGTCATGTCAGCGGGATGAAAAATTATCCAGGGAAGAAGACGAGAGACTGATAAAAGAGCGAGCAGACCAAGCCATGTACGATGCCAAACACAGAGGTAAGAATTGCATCGTCACACATATCTGAATAATCACTCGCCGAGAGAATCTTTACGAAAAGATATGTCCGGTTCAATGGGATATTTTCCATCAAAGCAGGCCAGACAAAAATCTTTTTGAGTCAGTCCCGTTGCCTCTACCAGCCCTTCCAGACTCAGGTAATGAAGTGAGTCGAGTCCGAGATATTCGGCAACTTCTTCAGCCTCTCTGTTGCAGGCAATGAGTTGAGTCGATGTCGGAAAATCTATTCCATAATAGCATGCATATCGTGTCGGGGGACAGCTGACGACCATATGCACTTCTTTTGCTCCTGCCTCCCGCAGGGCTCTTACTCTGCTTTTCCCCGTGGTGCCTCTGATTATTGAGTCTTCAACTATGATCACTTTCTTGTCCTTTAGAAAAGAACGCACTGGATTGAGCTTGACCTTTACATTAAAATCCCGCATGGACTGGGTCGGCTGGATGAAGGTTCGGCCAACATAGTGATTTCTGATGACACCCATTTCAAGTGGTATTCCTGATGCCTGTGAGTATCCAATAGCCGCATAATTTCCGGAATCGGGAAAGGGCATGACAAAATCTGCATCAATGTTAGTTTCCCGCGCCAGGATTTCTCCCATACGTTTTCTTGACAGGTATACATTGATGCCGAAGATATCTGAATCCGGGCGGGCGAAATAGACCTGCTCGAAGATACAGAAATGACTATCCTGTTTAGGCCAGGGAAAGAGAGACTTCATTGTATCTTTTTGAAAAATAAGTATTTCTCCAGGCTCTACATCGCGAACATACTCCGCCTCTATGAGATCAAGTGCACATGTTTCAGAAGCAACCACCCACCCGCCATTGTTTATGCGACCAAGACAGAGAGGGCGAAACCCATCAGGGTCACGCACGGCAATCATCGTATCTTGAGTCATCAGAAGGAGAGAATAGGCCCCTTTTAGAGTGGAA
>DAOVUU010000127.1 GCA_030632405.1 Desulfobulbaceae bacterium
AAAACAGTTGTGCTTGGAGATCTGACAATATTGAAAAAAATCAGCAATGAACTGGGTTTCACCATTCCAATGATTTCCTGGCAACCGGGTACACCCCTGCCCGAAACAGCAATACCTGTGGTTCAACTATCATCGCTTTCCGCGGACACACTTCAGTGGGGTCAACCGACCACTTCCACCGCCCACGCCATGGTGAATTATATTCACAAAGGAGTGGAATATATTGAACAGGGTTGGCTTCATGGTATTGCAACCTGTCCCATATCCAAGGCAGCTCTCAACAGTGCAGGCTACAGTTTCCCCGGCCATACAGAAATGCTGGCAGATCTCACGGGGGCCACAGACTTTGCTATGATGATGGCCGGCAGCAGCTTGAGCGTTACCCTCGCGACCATTCACTGTCCACTCAGCGAGGTTTCCACTGCACTTTCCACACCGGGGATCCTCCAGCTTATTCGAACTACCCACAGTGGCCTCAGAATTGACTTCGGCATCCCAAACCCCCGTATAGCTGTTGCCGGGCTCAACCCCCATGGAGGAGAAAATCAATTATTCGGCAGTGAAGAACTGCATATCATACTTCCAGCGGTGTCCCTTGGTTGTGACGAAGGTATTGACGTTTCCGGGCCGTTTCCACCAGACACTGTTTTTGTAAAAGCCTCTAGGGGTAATTACGATGCAGTTATCTGCATGTACCACGATCAAGGGTTAATTCCATTCAAACTCCTTCACTTCGATGACGGGGTAAACGTAACACTGGGGTTACCCATAGTGCGTACATCTGTAGACCATGGCACCGCTTACGACATCGCTGGCAAGGGTGTCGCAAACGCAGCAAGCTTAATAGAAGCCGTTAAGCTTGCCGCTGAAATCAGTTATAATCGAGATAACTACAGATCAGCAAATGAGGCTATAAACGATGAGTGATGAAGCAGATCAGGGGTTCCTCATTGTTTTTGAGGGAACCGACGGTACCGGAAAATCAACCCAGTTACAGCTGCTCTATGATGCCTTACGTAGAAAGGGATATCCTGTCATTGCCACACGGGAGCCAACAGATGGACAGTATGGTCAAAAAATCAGACAGCTCTACAAAAACAGAGAAAAATACAGCAGTGAAGAAGAGCTGGAGCTTTTTCTTGCAGATCGGAAAGAACATGTAGAGACACTCCTCGTTCCAGCCCTGAACCGGGGTGAAATAATACTGTGCGATAGATATTTTCTTTCAACTGCCGCCTATCAGGGGGCTATTGGTTTTGATCCTGAAACAGTACTCGCCCGTAACAGTTTTGCACCGGAACCTGACCTTGCACTCCTTTTTCAGCTACCGGTTGACATTGGTTTATCCAGAATTATATCCGGAAGAGGAGAAACTCCCGATGATTTTGAACAGGACGAAAACCTGCAGAAAGTCGCAGCTATCTTTACTACCATAGATCGCCCGTATATCAGAAAAATAGATGCATCAGAATCAATTGAATCTGTTCATCAGTCGGTGATGGAACACGTTGCTGCTCTCTTTTCAGACTCCCCATACCCCGCTTTGGATTAGAAATGACCCTCCTCCGCCCATATCTGCTTATCTTTATCTGTTTTCTCCTTGGTTCCTGTTCTTTTAACCGTTCCACAACCTCTAAGCCACCTGAAGAAAACGGTACAGACCTCTCCTGTTCCTATTTTTACTTTCTCTGGGGCTCACACGCAGAAACAAATGAACACTATGGAGAGGCACTTGAAGCATATCAAAAAGCACTCATCTGCGACCCTGATGCTGACTACGTTAATCGGAAGATTCCAATACTACTGCTTAAAATGGGTAAGGCTGAAAAAGCGATCAGCTGGTTGCAACAAGCCATTAAAGAGCAGCCAGATGCCATCCCTCTTTCTCTCTTTCTGGCAAATCTCTATGCCCAGCAAAATAAATCAGAAAAAGCAATAACCTTATATGACAAAGTTTTAGCCCTTGAACCTGGCAATGAAGACGTTCAGTTGCGGCTTACGTTCCTCTATATCCAGCAGGATCGATACGAAAAAGCTGAACATATTTTAAGAAATTTGCTGAAAAAAAACGAAGAACACTATTTTGCCCACTTTTACCTGGCACGACTGTTAAAAAAAACGAAATCGTATAAAGATGCTGCCGTTGAGTATGAAAAGGCAATTTCACTCAACTGGTCAAAGGACCTCTCCTACGAAATCGGCCATTTCTATACGACATTGAACCAGCACGAAGATGCATTGAGAATATATACAACTATCACCGAATACGACCCGTATGATGAACGGGCCTCTATCAGTAGAATTCAATCACTTCTCGAGTTGAACCGCAATGATGAAGCGTTGGCAGACCTTGAGCAAATACGCCTCTTCAGCCAGAATAAAGCAAATATCGACCTGATAGCAGCCAAAATTTTTATACGACTAAAGGAACCGGAAAAAGCCAGAGAGCGCCTCCTCCCGCTCTCTCAGAATACAGAGAATTCAGAAGCACACTATCTTCTGGCTCTGCTTCTTTTCCAGGATGACGAATATGCACCCGCCTTGAATCAACTCAGATTGGTCACACCCCAAAGTGATATTTTTGAAGAATCCGTCTACCTGCAAACTCGTATTTTCAAAAAACTAAATGAACCGGATAAGATCACAGAACTGCTGCAGAAGCACATTTCAACACCCGAAAACAGCAGTCCGCTCTTTTACGCTCTGCTTTCATCTCTCTACCAGGAGCAGGAAAAAATATCAGAAGCTCTCACCCTGCTTGAAGAAGCAATCGAGATTTACCACGACAACCCCCAGATTTTCTTCGAATATGGCCTTCTGCTGGAAAGAAACGGTATGTCTCAGCAGGCAGTAATTAATATGGAAAAAGTGCTTAAACTCCAGCCGAACCACGCTGAAGCACTCAACTTTATCGGTTATACCTGGGCTGACAGTAATATTCACCTTGATCGTGCATTAGAATATATTAAGAGAGCAGTGGAACTGAAACCGGAAAACGGCTATATAACAGACAGCCTTGGCTGGGTCTATTTCCGATTGGGAAAACTTGAAAAAGCTGAAACCGAACTCAAACATGCCATAGAGCTTGAACCAGAGGATCCCCATATTCTTGACCATCTTGGCGATGTATACTTATCCCTGAAAAAAGAAAAAAAAGCACTTCAGATATATCAGAAGGCTTATGAAATGTTTAAAGATGAAAAAAAACGGGCAATGGTTAAAAATAAAATTGATGCACTCGGCAAAAAGCTGGAACCGGAATTATAACTCCACCATTTTACTTATTCTGATTTCACTGGTATGCTTCGGTTGTGCCCGAAAACCATGGACAAACCCTCTGGGTGAGAAACAGACAGAAAATACCATCCAGTTTCTGGAGTTACTCAATTCCAGAACAGAGTCTTGCCCGAAGGGAATTGATGGCGATCTCACCCTCTACTACCAGAATTTTTTTGGTAAAAAGAGCCTGAAAGGATATTTCCAGATTCTCTCCCCGTCCTTTGTCAAACTCATTGTATCAAACCCTCTGGGACAGCCGGTTTTAGCAGTGACAAGTGATCAGCATACCTTCCAGCTGGTCAATACCCTGAAAAGAAAATACATTACAGGCAGAGTCTTGTCGTACGGGCTGTTTCACAACATTCCCCCTGCACTGCTGCAAGGGAACTGGAAAAACTGGGCCAGAGGAACAATCACTATTGATCCTCCCACCATTACCAATATACGTCAGGACAGGGAAGGCCGTGGAACCTGGGTTACAGTACAGAAAAAAGCCGATAATAATCCGCTTAAAACACACCTGTTAATAGAACTGGAAGATGGTAATCTTCTTTCGCAAATAATCGAGAATGATACTGGGAAAGTTTTAGCGAAGATCACCTATGAGGATTGGGTATCAGTAGGAAAGTGCAAACAACCGCACATGATCAAAGTGACCGGTCTGGAATATAATACCGAGCTGACTGTCAGGCTGTCCGATGTCCTGACTGCCGAGGACTTGGATAAAGACGATTTCAGGTTTACAGCTCCAGCGGGTTACATGAGACAAATCTTTCCGTAACCCCGATAAGCGAGAAGAGATCAATTCAGCAACCGAAAGTTATCAGTCAGAAACCACCTCAGGTAATTCATTCACAATAAGAACAAAAAGATTATCATTCTTGAAAAACACCTGTTGAAGGTCATAATCTTTATCAGGAGAGAGATCGAGAATCACTCTGATATTATCAGGATTTCCATGTCGGGCTGTGCGAATATGCTGGACATATTTACCTTTTGCCGCTATTTCCCTATTTACTTCACCGGCAAGCTGCATATCCATAAAATCACAGAGGACCCGGGGTGTCTCTTCTTCTTCGATGGCTGATACGGCCGGAGGATAAAAGTCATTTAGACGAAAAATGACCATTTCTCCTTTATTCGACGAGTTATCAAAAGAGATTTCAAGCAACTTAGCCCCACTGTCTGAACTTTCAGGCTCAAGGTCTTTGGCGATCAGCGTATCTATTTCGGTAGAGGCAGGTGGAACAGATTCTTCTGTTTTTGTTTTCGCAATCCCAATCCCCTGCGCCACAGCAATCTGGGGAACATCCATCTCTTTCTCTAGTTTTTCTATAAAGATGGGGGAAAGTGTAATTTTTAAAACAGTGTTATCATCAGAAAAAACCTTTTCGTATTTTACCTCATATTCGTTTAGAAGATCTATAACAACACGTGTTTTCATAACAGGAGCAGTATGTGCCCCGATCCGAATACCGTGTGCCAATCTACGATTGTCTGCAAGGATAATTTTCTTTCCGCTATAAGAAACCTGGGGAAAATCGAGAACCAGCCGTGGATTAGCTCCATTCAGTCGAAAAATATTCAACCCTGCAATGGACCCACTCAACTTGAAATTTACACTTTCTTTTTCATCCGGCTCCAAATTATATGAAATAGACTCTATGACAGTGAGCTGTACTTCTTCAGCATAGCTTATCGACAGAGAAGAAAAATTCATACTGACCATGAAAAACAGGAGGAGAGTAAAACATTTCATGAAATACATCCTTTTTGTGTATTAGAGTGACTCTTTATACAGTTTATCCTTGATGGCGTCGTAAAAACTCTGCTCTTTACACCATTGTTTTCTCTTTTAAGCTACTTAATTACATCATCGAGACTTGTAAAGTCAACCAAATTTCGGTAAATGGAGAGAGCTTGTCAGTTCTACTATCTCACACAATTTGCAATGGATTATTCAAAATGACAGACAGTAAATTACTTCCCTATGTTACCAGACCGGGCCGATATCTGGGCAGCGAATATAACTCTACAACAAAACCCTGGGTATCTGGCCAAACCCGCTGTGCCCTGATTTTTCCAGATATGTATGAAATTGGTATGTCACATCAGGGATTGCAGATACTTTACCACATTCTCAACAATCATGATAAATTTCTAGCAGAGCGCTGTTATTGCCCAGACATTGACGTAGAGAACCTGACCAGGAAGAATAAAAAAACATTAACTTCATTGGAATCGGATCATCCACTGACAGATTTTGATATGCTTGGCATAACACTCCCCTACGAGCTTTGCTACAGCAACATACTCACCGTTCTCGACCTTGCAGGACTGCCTTTTTTAGCCAGCCAAAGAGATAACTCTCATCCTATCGTCCTGGCAGGAGGGGCTGGAGCCTTGAATCCTGAGCCTGTTGCAGATTTTTTTGATGCCGTCCTGCTTGGTGATGGAGAAGAGGCAATTATTGAAATTGCGGAAATTATCGGTGAGGCAAAAGCTAAAAAAACTGACAGGACACATTTGCTGGATAAACTCAGTCAGATTAATGGCGTCTATGTGCCTTCTCATTTTGAACCCATATATGACGACCAGAATCACATAATAGAAATAAAGCAAATCAGAGGAGCTAAACCTGAAATCACCCGCCGAATTGTACCAAACCTTGATCAGATCGACCATCTAAAACACCCGATTGTTCCCAATGCAAAAATTGTTCATGACCGGCTTGGAATAGAGGTTGCCCGTGGATGCACCCGAGGCTGCCGATTCTGTCAGGCAGGTATAACCTACAGACCGGTAAGAGAACGAAGCCCGGAACAGATAAAAGAACTTGCCATCGAAGGTATCTCTGACTCAGGATTTGAGGAACTCGCCCTGCTCTCACTATCTACCGGAGATTATTCATGCATAGAACAATCACTCCCCGATTTAATGAACAGTTTTGCGGGGAGCTTTACCTCTGTATCCATGCCGTCAATGCGGGTCGGCACATTGACTCCAACCATAATGGATCAGATTAAGAGAGTACGTAAAACCGGCTTTACCCTGGCCCCTGAAGCAGGAAGTGAGAGATTACGGCGGGTCATAAATAAAGGTATCTCCGAAGAAGACCTTATCGCGACCTGCAGAGACGCTTTCACTCTTGGCTGGAAAGTCATAAAGCTTTACTTCATGATTGGACTACCGACGGAAACGGAAAGGGATATAGACGAGATTGTGGAACTTGTCAGGAAGGCGAAAAAAGAACGGGACAGGGGAAGCGCTAAGGGTAAAAAACAGATTAATGTGAGTGTCGGAACTTTTATCCCTAAACCCCATACCCCTTTCCAATGGGAACAACAGCTCAGCCAGGAAGAGAGTGCCAGTTACTTCAAAAAACTGAGAACCGAAATGCCCCGGAAAGGGGTCAACCTGAGATATCACAATCCCAGGACCAGTTATCTTGAAGGTGTATTCTCCCGTGGAGACAGACGCCTCGCAAAACTTATATCAACAGCCTGGGCCGATGGGGCTCGATTCGATGGCTGGACGGAACATTTCAACCTTGATCTCTGGCAACAGGCTGCAAAAAAATGCGATATAGATCTGGACAGTTATCTGCGGGCACGGCAAATCGATGAAATCCTGCCATGGCATCATCTGCAATCCGGTGTTGATACCCAGTTTCTAAAGGAG
>DAOVUU010000043.1 GCA_030632405.1 Desulfobulbaceae bacterium
GGGAGCTGACACACGGGGCATTAAAGAATCTGAAGGTGGTGAACTGCTTGCCGATACGATGATCTCCTATTTTAAAAGGTTCAATATTCCAAACGGGCTCAAAGATGTGGGGTACACTGAAGCAGATATTCCAAAGCTTGTTGAGGGCACACTTCCCCAACATCGGGTAACTAAACTTTCACCTCGTCCGGCAGGACCGGATGAACTTGCCGGTCTATTCAGGGATGCCATGCAATACTGGTAGAAGGTGAAAGGTAAAGCCCGGAAATCTCATAAGGGTACTTTGGGGAATTCATTCGTAATGGCAATCTAAAATTTTAATTACATAGCAAGAATCAGAGTGTTTATCGGCCAAAAGGTTTCTATACTGTATCCATAATCAATACAATCGGAGGAAACAGATGGAACCTGAAGTTAAAACTATGAGCCTGTTTGAATGGCTTATGCTGATTATATTATCTATTCTCTGGGGCGGATCTTTCTTTTTTGTCGGCATAGCAGTAAAAGCCCTCACGCCATTGACCATCGCTGCATTGCGAGTTGCTCTGGCGGCAGTAGTTCTTTTAACCGTGATTCATGTTTCGGGGCTAAGAATGCCGACAAGCCGTAAGGTGTGGGGTGCTTTTTTCGGCATGTGTATTTTAAACAATGTCATACCGTTCAGTTTGATAGTTTGGGGGCAAACACATATTGCCAGTGGTCTGGCATCCATTTTAAACGCAACCACACCACTCTTCACAGTCATTGCAGCACATGTTCTGACCCGTGATGAAAAAATGACAATAACGAAAATGATCGGTGTAATAATTGGTTTTACCGGTGTCGTCATGATGATAGGTGATGGAACCCTTGGTGGACTCGGCAAATCAACCTATGGACAGCTTGCGGTGATTGGTGCTGCGGTATCGTACTCTCTAGCTGGAATTTATGGTCGACGATTTCATCAATTAGGTGTCAAACCAATAATTACTGCTACCGGTCAGGTTACGGCAGCATCTGTTCTGCTTGTTCCCATAGCTCTTTTGATCGAAAAGCCCTTTACACTTCCTGTGCCTGGTTTGGATGTATGGCTGGCGATTGCGGGGTTAACCATATTTTCCACTGCACTCGCTTATATTCTATACTTTCGTATTCTCGCCACAGCTGGAGCAACGAATGTTCTCCTTGTGACATTACTTATTCCTGTCAGCGCCATTCTTCTTGGAACCGCATTTCTTGGTGAGCAGCTTGAAATGAAGCATTTGCTCGGGATGGGATTCATTAGTCTCGGATTGTTGGCAATTGATGGAAGAGTTTTTAAATTGGTCAGAGTAACAGAACAGGTCCATGACTGATAAAACACCCTGCAATTATGATGATCGGTGTTGGCGTGCAGTTACTAACAGAGAACAGGCAGAGCCAACTTTGACTCTGCCTCACTCTTTGGATTTCAAAGAATACAACCCTTCCCTGTTTTTCTATCTGATTGCCATGCTTAGCAGGATTGTCCTTCGGCAAAGCATCTGCTAAAACCAAGGGCCATTCAATTATTGAATAGCTACCAGCGAGTATCCCTGGGACTGGTATCCTGCAATTGAGATAAACCCGTTTCCAACATGGTCAATTTCCGGCAGTATTGAGTCCGGGTTTACACCAAATACTTTTGCGGCATAGAGGCATACTTCCATCTTGACTCCATCCTGCTTCATTTGGGTTATCAAACCAGCAAACTCGTCCAGGGCTTTTTTCTCATCCTCACTGACACCGTCACGGTTGGAAGAAATCATTTTAACTGAACGGCCATGGAAGACTACAGCCACCTCTGAAGGTTCTGGCAATGCCCGCACGTTCTTATCGTCGTACACATTGCGGACCGCCCAAAATACGAGGTTGGCATTTTGAGGGGATCCCATACTTACATCAAAGACAGCTTTGACTTTGTCTACCCCCTTGAGAGCTGAGTTGTATTCGGCAGATACAGCAGGACTGCTGATTAATGCGAGAAACATCGTGGTAAGTAAAAAAAAGGAGAAATGACAGACTACTAATTTTCTAATCAGTTTCATAACGTACCTCCTTGTCCTGATATAAAATTACAGTGGCAGTAGCAAGGCGTATTAAAATAGATTAATAGACCATCTACCTAAGGTTAGTAATGTACTACATAGTGGTATCGTGTCAAGGTGGTAGAGGATCTGATTATGTAGATAGAACTTCAGTTCTGATTATTTCTATTATTTCTTGTAAGTTGAAATAGTGAGAGGTAGTATTTCCCTTGTTTGGCTGTTTTAGCACAAATAATATATTTTTTATGGCGCAAGTAAATCAGCAAGGAAATCTATCTGCAATTGATTGAATTTAATTCCACCGATGGAGGGTACCATTATGAAAATTTTCGTCGCTATTCTGTGTTTGATGTTTCCAGTTGCAGCCACTGCCCAGAATCAAGGTATGAACATGGGTAATATGCAAAAAATTATGCAGGAGATGCAGCAATGCATGGCAAAAGTTGATAAAGCAGAGCTTAAAGTCCTCGAAGTAGAGTCTGAGAAGCTGGGGAAGGAGATGGAAACACTGTGTGGAAAGGGAGAACGAAAGAAAGCGCAGAAAAAAGCTATAGCTTACAGCAAAAAAATTATGAAAAATCCTGCCCTGGTACAGATGAAAAAATGCGGGGAAATTACAAAAGGGCTGATGCCGGAAGCTGCAATGCCATCTTTCGAGGACGAATTTGATTTCTCCAATCGACACGTATGTGATAATTAAAATATCAGCTATTAAAAGCAAAAAGTTTGGTAATTGCTCTTGCGGCCCGTCAGGATCGGCATACAGGACAGGAAAGATTTATCATCTGGTCCACTGCTGCAGCTCATATACTGCTCCCTGAAGAAATTTCAGCGTGTCAGGTGAATCGAACAACTTCTTGCACAGTTCGCATTTGCGGTAGGTGACAATTTCTCGCGTTTTAAAACCGGCAAAAGAGGCAATAGTACTGATTCCCATGGATCGGATGCAATTGTAGAGATGGTGGTTTTCACTCCTGGCATAGAGTTGATCAATTGAATGGGTTTTGAGGTTACCAAGGAGAAAAAAATCTGTTGTATTAAAGTGGCTACCTGCATCACAACAGGCGTACATTGAAAGATCCGGGGCAAGGTACGGGTTCATGCTACAGCAGTTGGCCTGATAATCGGTAAAAATTTTTTCGCGATCGAATAAATTGGCCCGTCCTGAATAAATGACCGGTTCCGGGAAAAATTTCAGCTCATTTTCGCGCAGAAACTGCTCATAGGTATCATCCTCTTCTGAAAAATCAGTTACAAAAGATACAAAGTAATCTACCCCTGCAGAGTGGCAGGCACGGGCTGCATTCAATACGTTTTGAGATGGGACATTGTGTTGATGCCACCGACTGTAACTCAGACGCAACTGGGAAAGTCCACGCTGTTTAAGTGTGCTGACTCGTTCTTTTGCTTTCTCCGGATCCTCTGCCCAAGAGCTGTTGGTAACAATTCTGGTGTAAATTTCCAGTTTGTTGCAGAGGTTTACCAGTTCCAGTAAATCGTCAAAATATATAAATGGTTCACCTGCAGTAAAGCTGATACCAGATACATGGGCCCCTGCCATGTTCCTGATGATTTCCTTAGCTTCAACAAGATCCATTTTTCTGTTATGGGGGGTGTCGTCAGCGGCCACACAGTGTGCGCACCTGATATTGCAGCGGTCGGAATATCCAAAAGCGATCTTTCTCATGACGTTGATTGTGATTTATGTTTTCTTTTAGCCCCTCTGATAGCTCTGACAGACAGGTATCATATTGATCAATCAGACTAACTATCGATGATATCAACAATCTCCTTTGTATCTTTATCGATTTTGATGATTTTATCTTCTAACTGTAATAATTCTGTCCCTTTTTCGGATTTTAAAGAATGACCTTTGGATTTGTTCTTGATCGGTTTACCCTTTTTATAAAGGCTTGGATCTAAAACTTGACCTTTGGCAATTTTTTTCTGCCAGCCAGGAGGTAATTCTCCAGTCCGTTCAAGTTTTTTCTCCAAACCTGGAGGTATTTTCTTTAGTTTTTTAGATTTATCATTGTTTTTGGCATAAGCAGGAAATGAAATGAGTAGACACGTGACCAGGATTATAATTTTTTTCATATTACTCTCTTCTCCTTATTTAGGGTGCTTTTCCATAAATTTCGATCATATCTGGACGCTCGGTGAAATAATAATGAACCCAAATGTAGACATGATTGAACAGTGCGGCCAATATTGCAGTCTCAGATAACAGAAGAAATCCTGGTAAATAGAGAATCATGAGGCCAAAAACATACATCCCATTATCAGTATATTTAAATATGCCATTCTTAACAAATGGTTCACGGTAGTTTTTGTCAAAGTGATCAATACCGTATGCTCTTTCAAGAGTAAAATATTTTATGACTGAGTAAAAAAGATACAGAATTACAGGTATGATCAGTACGGCAACGAAATATGCAATGATGGGGTTTGTCTGCAGAGAATTTTTGTTACTGATTGCCAGGAAAACAATGACAACTAATCTACTCAGGAAAAGCAGCGAAAAACCCGCTGAATATATTTGAAATGCTGTTTTTAAACCAAAACGATTCGTAAATGTTCTTTGGTGAAGTTCAAATCTCCAGATAAGTAAGACATAAATTTGATGAATAACTGGAACTGCTACCGCTATCCAGAACCATGACTTAGTGCTTAAATTCCAATATGAGCCTGTTAGAATTTCTGGATTATTTGTAATATAGATCTGGAGGGTGCTGATTAAAATCAAGAGTGAAATTAAATGCCATATTTGATATTTGAAAATTTTGTTAATTGCGTTCATATACTGTTTTTTCTAGTAATTGAGATAATTTTGATTGATCCGAACCCCGACGTAAACGCCGATTAAACTGCCGATCACACTTGTCAGGTAGGCGGTCATAATACCAATGTGATATCCCAGCCACCAGCCGACCCAACCAAAGATCGTCACGCTGATCAGAAGAACAAATTTTTTCATATCAATACCCCATTTTCTCTGGAATAACACCACGCACCCCACCTCTGGGAGCGGGTGTATCGCCATCTCTTCTGGGTATTAAATGTATATGACAGTGAAAAATTGTCTGTCCTGCTGACTCACCGCAATTTATGCCGATATTGAATCCTGTAACGGTAGGATCCATTTCAGTTATTTTTTTCCTCCAAATCTCAATCAAACGATCTGCATCCCATTTTTCTATTCGTGTTAATGAAAAATAATCCGGTGCATGTCGTTTAGGAACTATCAACATGTGACCATCCGATACAGGAAATTTGTCTTTGACAGCAAAGGCACTTCTGTATTCACCCATAACTCTCTCTTGAATATTTCCCTGGCAGAATTGGCAAGCCTCTGCCGATTCAACAAGGTCATTTCTGAAGTCTGTAACGGTCATATTCCTTTTTGAGTGATTGTACTTTGAGCAGAGAAGAGGACTTGAATCTCAGATCAGGGAAGCGAGGAGTCTTTTAGCCGCTGAATAATGACAAAAGCTAAAGCAGCTCTTTCATTTCTAGTCAGTTCGGTTTCAAGTGCTTCAAGCCGGGTCTGAATTTTCGGTGAGGAATTAACATCTTGCTCAGCCAGTCGAATGGCTTCGGCCATCTGTTGTTCATTGATGCAATGTACGGATTTTCCGCCAAGCAGCGATATTGGTTCAGGAGCCACAACTCATTCCTTCATTGCTGGCCTGTGGAAAACCGGTCACCGAAAAGCTGCCACCGCACCCGCAGGATGATTCGTTGCTACGGTTGTTGAAACGAAAGCCGGCGGAAATGAGATCATTGGAATAATCAATCTCCAGGCCGTGCAGGTACGGAAGACTTGCGTCATCGGTAATTACCGTTATCTCTCCGTTTCGGTACACTATTTTGTCATCGGTACCTTTGTCTGTGACTATGTTGGCATCATAGGTCATTCCGGCACAGCCACCGGATTTGACGGTGATTCGAACGAAATCGTTGTTACTCTTATGTTTACACAGTATGTCCTGTGCTTTGTCGCTTATTGATAGCATTGCTTCTGCAACTCCTGCTGCTACGTAATTGTAGAATAGTACGTTTTATCCCTCTGGTTTTCATATTTTCATCGTGCCAATACTATAAGAACAGTTTGGTAAAGAGAAAGTACAAATTCCGGTGACATGCAAAAGTCATGTTAAGGCAACCATGAAAAATTGCCTTTTCACTTATATTGTGTTTCGTTACCTATCCAGACCTGGGGTAAATCAAGATTTGCCACCCTTGCAAAAAAATCTTCCAGTGGCGGGTACAGTTCTTTGTATATTGGAAAAAGCTGATTATAAGCGGCATGAGCCTGTGGGTCAGGCTGAAATTTTCTGTCAACTACAACAACCTGGGCAATGGCTTCATGATAATCTTTATAGGCACCTATGCCGACACCGGCAAGAACGGCAGCACCTAAAACTTCCGTATGAGTCTCGGTCAGACTTACGACAGTTTTTCCAAGTGTGTCAGCTATTATCTGGTTCCATACTACATTGGTGGCGGCGGCTCCTCCGATGCGAACAGTTTGTATATCCAATCCCCCGTCTTTTTCGAGAATTTCAACAACATGACGAATCGCAAAAGCTGCGCCTTCGAGAACAGCACGCATGAAATCACGTCTATTATGACCAAGAGTCATGCCGAACATTACACCTCGAGCATAAGGATTCCAGATAGGAGTTCGCTCGCCTGACATGTAAGGCAAAAAAACAAGGCCTTTGCTGCCTGGTGGTGAAAGTGCCGCCTGTTCAGTAAGCAGAGTATAGACATCTCGTTTTGTGATATCTGCCACGGCCTGTTCGCTGTGGGCAAAATTATCCCGGATCCATCGAAGAGACGAACCCACACCATTAATTGCACCAATAGAGAGCCATCGATTTGGCAATACATGGGTGCAGTTCATAAAACGGTTGTCGAATTTTGGCGTACTCAGCGGCGATGAGACTCTGGCTGCAGTTCCCATAATAATAAAACATTCCCCTGGCTCCATTATCCCGGATCCTATAGAGGCACCAACCGTATCCATACATCCTGCCAGTACAGGTGTGCCAGCTTTCAGGCCGGTCAATTGAGCTATTTCGGATGTGATTTTCCCGGCAATGGATTCTGAGGGCAGGGGGGCTGGAAGTTTTTCGACAGGGATGTCAAGGGCCTGCAAAAATGGTTCATGCCACTGTAATTTTTTGATATCGAATAAAAGCGTGGTGGAAGCACGCGAATAATCGATGGTAAATTCACCGGTCATTCTTGCTACAATGTATCCGCCTGGCACCATAAGTTTATGGGCAGCAGAGAAGATCTCAGGTTCATTATGTTTCAACCATAATATTGTCGGCAGTGAATAAGCACCGGGTGCTACAGGATTCCCTGTCCTGGAAAAGACTTCGTCGGGATCAAGTTCTCTTTTTATCCGATCCACTTCAGGAAGAGCTCTCTGGTCCCATAACATAATTGCTGAACGTAGTGGTCGTCCCTGCCGGTCAACTGCGATCAGGCCGTTTGTGCAGCCAACACCGATTGCCAGAATTTTCTCAGAATCAATATCACTGATTGCCTCCTTTACGGCTTCGATCGTTGCTTCCCACCATGAGTCAGCGTCATGTTCTGCTTGACCGGGAACATTACTGATCATTCGATACTCGCCATAGCCGCTGCCAACAGGTGTGCCGTCAAGTGTAAAAACTCCAACCTTGGCCCCTGTCCCACCAATATCAATTCCCAGCAGATAAGATGCGTTGTCCACTTTCTTGTCTCCTCAGGCTACCATTTTATTATATCTTTCGATCATGGGTAAAATAGTCTCTGCCGCTTTCCGTGCAGCTGAATCAGGATCCGGTTCAGGAAGAATCTCGATCGCAGACCAACCGTCATATTTTGCTTGCCGCAATCCCTCAAACACATCTTCAAAGTCCAGGTGCCCCCAGCCCGGTGCCCAGCGATTTGAATCTGCAAAATGGATATACTTTACCAGATTGGCATGTTTGGCAAGGCTTCCTCCTATCTGGGCATCTTCGATGTTCATATGAAAAACATCCGGCATGAGACCTAAGTTATCTCTTTCAACTTTTGCCAGCAGATCTGCGCCTTCGTCAAGATTATTCACGAAGTTGATCTCGTAACGGTTTACCGGTTCTATAATGATGGAGACACCTTTTTCTCCTGCCATATCACATATCTGACGGGAGGTGTCGATGAACAGATTTTCCGCTTCATGGCGCGATTGGTTCTCAGCTATAAAGCCCCTTGTCCGGCCTACGTTGACGAGTTGACCAAAATCTTTGGCAAGATGTATCAGGCCGTCAAACAGATTGATCACTTTCCTGCGCATTGATGGCTCGGGATGGGTAAAATATAAGCCGAGACTTGCGAATACCTGTCCCGTGCTGATGCAGCTGACTTCAATGTTATGTTTCGCCAGCCATGAACTTAACTTGTCCGGATCAATATCCTCAGCCGATTTCAGTGCCAGTTCAATACCATGGTAGCCAAGGTCGGCAGCTTTCGAAATGGATTCTTCAAAACCCCGCCAAACCACAAAGGCAGAAGGAGGTGCTTCCTTACCGGCAACGGCAACGGATAATTTCATAGACATATTCCTCTTTTTTCCTGATATCAGATTATGACGGCGTCGTAGCAACGAAGTAGATCTGGATTTTTACGACGCTATCAGATTATAGTGTAATGAAAAACATAAAGGCTGCCACTTGTCAAAATATTACCTGCATTCTCTCAGATATCATTGTCTTTTTCTTTTATCCGAGCATCCTGGGCTGATTTTTTACGAGTTTCTTCTCTATTGATGAACTCGTAAAAGGGTCATTCAAAGCTTGAATCACAGACCGACGGAATATTCTTTGTTCTTGACAAGGGAATATCGTTTTTTTAATACTTCAATTAGACATTTTTAAATTCCCCCTCCTGGTCGCCTCTGTTTTGCTGTAAAATGTGAATAGTATTTGAAACAAATATGATTATTACCGGATTTACCGATGAAATTTCTGATGATTTATCCCTGCAGATCCAGGCGCTGAAAGAACTTGGCTGGAGTCACATAGATCTGCGAACAGTCAATGGTAAAAATGTCAGCACCCTGACTGATAAAGAGTTTGATCAAATCCACGAAAAACTTTCTGAAAACAGAATACAAATCTCATGTTTTGGCAGCACCATTGCAAACTGGGGCCGGGATGCGGCAAAATCTCTTGATCAGGACATGCTGGAAATGAAAAATTCTATCCGGTATATGAAGAAAGCCGGTGTTCGTTTTATCAGGATAATGAGCTACAAAGTTGATACTCCCCTGAAGCTGGGCAGTGATCACGAAAAAATTGTCATACAGAATATAAAGAGAATCGTCCGGTCAGCAGAAGAGAATGGCGTTGTCTGTCTGCATGAAAATTGTGAAACATGGGGAGGCCAGAGTAGTCAGCACTCTCTTCGCCTGCTGGAAAAAGTTAATTCACCGGCACTTAAGCTGGTATTTGATACTGGCAATCCTGTTGGCATGCGGGATGTTGTCGGGGATGAACCTTTTTCATTTCAGAATTCCCTGCGGTTTTTTCAGGAAGTACGCAGCCATGTGGAGTACCTGCACATAAAGGACGCGTGCCGGCTTGATAATTCTCTTCAATATACCTTCCCCGGTGAGGGGCTGGGGGATGTCGTGGAAATTCTTAACATGATTAAAGAATATAATATGGACATACCTGTCTCCATAGAGCCCCATGTCGCTGCTGTCTTTCATGACTCGTCGGTAACTGCTGCCGCTGCAGAGCGTTGGAACACTTTTATAGACTACGGTAAACAGTTTGTCAGTATGGCAAATGAGGTTGGAATTACTTTCAGGCGTTAACATCAGTACCAAACCACATTCTTTTAAGGAGGAAGCGTATGAGAAATCTTATGAAACTGTTGGTTGTCGCAGGTGTCACATCCGGGTTAGCAGTCGGCGTACTGTCTGTAAACATGGCTTCTGCAGCCGGTGGTGAAAGTTGGAAGCCAAACAAACCGATTAATCTCATCGTTCCCTGGGGGGCCGGAGGAGCAACAGATGGTGTTTCCAGGCAGACCGCAATGGTGCTGGAAGGGTTTCTTGGACAAAAAATAGTTGTTGTAAACCAACCGGGAGCCTCCGGATCAGTCGGGACCAAGAGTGTACTGGATAAGCCTAAAAAAGGGTTGTACTGGACTGCCGGGGCTGTGAAAGACCTGGGTGTGTATAAGGTGCAGGGTTTA
>DAOVUU010000094.1 GCA_030632405.1 Desulfobulbaceae bacterium
GTGTTTGTGAGGACCGCTTGAACTATCTGACTCTTTCTGTCCCATACATTAATTTTAGAATAAGAATAAAACCCCACTGAAGTTATCCAGCGGGGTCACTATGGAGGCCTTTCTGGTGGAAACATGAAAATAGAAAAGCCTGTACTACTGACAAGGAACATTGCCCTGTCTTACCCCTTATCACAGTAAGGGTTTGCCACACACGCTTACTACTTTGCGCACGGAGCACAACCTTCCGTTGTGCGGACTATTGGAAGAAAGCTCCCAATCAACACTATGCTACGTTACAACCATTGGCAATGGGGGAAAAACATCTAGACAACAACTAGAACACGTAGTTGTTATGAGTTGCCGGCGAGGACCACTTGAAGATTTGTTTTTTTATTTGTCAAGGAAAGCCTTTTTCTAATCTCTTGTCGATGACAAGCAATGGTTGATGAAGAGAGATTTAGTAGAGATGCAATCTCCTTTGTAGCATGGCCTTGCTTGATTAGGTCAGCTATTTGAATTTGGGCAGGGGTGAGTTTTGAAAGATAGTTTTTATGATTATGGCTGAAAGAAGAAGTAATTTCATCAAGGTTTGATTGTATGATTTTGAGGAGAGCCTGTTGAAATTTTTCACTGCATCTCATTTTTAATTTTTCCAGGTATGGATAGACTAATTTTTCAACATTAAAAATTACCTTTTCTTCAAGTTCTTTTTTATCCTCCTCTCGCTTTTCCAACAAAATTTTAAGCGCGACATTTGTTTCCATAAGTCTTTCGGTTTTTTGGTTGAGCTGAGCCGTACGATCGGCAACCCGCTGTTCTAATTCATCATGAGCTTTTAGTAGTGCTTCTTCTGCCTTTTTATGAGAGGTGATATCCGTACAAACGCCTCCAATAGCACTCACTTTACATTCGTTGTCAAACAGTGGAAACTTAGCTGTCAGAAATGTTTGTACCCCGTCCGGCAGAGAAATGGTTTCCTCGAATTCGATCAAAGCCTGATGCTTGACAACCTCTTCATCCTGTAAGCGAAAAAGTTGTGCCATTGCCTCCGGAAAGATGGCAAAATCGTCTTTGCCCTGTACCTTGTTGTAGTCCACTTGGGCAAGGTACTCAAAATGGCGGTTCATAAAAATGTATTCGTAGTCGACATTCTTCAAGTAGATACACAAATTAGTATTGTTGAGAATAGCTTCCAGATATTGCCGGTTAATTTGGATAGAGCTGTTGTGATTTTTATGACTCCCCAGCTCCTTCTTAAGGGCCTGTACCCGTTGCTCTAGTTCTTCGTATGTTGATTTTGATGTCATTTAGATTCCCCACCATATGGTATTTATAAAATGCTTGCATAACTGGTCTACCAGATGACTCCCATTCGTACAGAAACTTAACCTGCTATAGGTTTGACATTATTGGTTAAAGAGTTTTTAAAACCTGTATCCTGATAACTATCTTCGATGGTATGTAAAGCATAAAAAAACCGAACCACCTCATTTTCAAGGTAGCTCGGCTATCTGTTAAAGACCCGTGGCATTCCGTCCCTGTCTTACGACAGGTTTGACTTTATCCTGAAACAATATCCCTTATTTTTGTGAACACCATATTTTACACTACTATCTGGTAATAAATCAAGACCACAGCGTGGTAATCCTCAGGGAACAGGTGTAAATGCGATTTGCCGATATTAACTGGTTTTGTCAGTTTGTAGGATGGAAGGTGCTTCCTGGCTCTTCTTGATTTTTATAGAGCAATCTCCTTTTTTCATAAGAAGTAATTTAGACAACACGAAACACTCATTCGGTTTTCGGTGTTGAATGTTCGATGTTCAAGAATATGCATCAAGAAAGGTGACGTTCTCGTCAGATTTTTAAGTTGCGGGTATCGCCCGCCTTATACAATACATTTACTGCTTGCGGACTAAAATTGTTGAAAAATAATGAATATCCCTGTCAACGGCATCACGGATATTTGTCCATATTTTCTGATCACCAAGGCTGCTCTTCTCAACCAAAACTGCCTTATCAAGAAGATCGAGTTCATCCAGCAAAGTTACCAGCTTCGGCATAACCTTATGCACCTTCATGAAAACTACAGTATCGCTCTGGGCAAGTACATCACGCATCGCGCCATTTTCAAATGTTGCCGGAATAACAACAAGTCTCTCATCCCCTAAACAGAGTGGTAATCCTGCGGCCGCTGATGAGGCTCCGATGGAGGAAACCCCGGGTATTATTTCGACTTTAATATCTGCACCACTCTTTTGCAAAGTTTCACACACATAGTAGCCGGTACTGTAAATAGCTGGATCCCCAAGAGTGGGAAATACTACATCATTTCCAGCTCTAAGCTGATCAATGATGATCGTAGCCGCCTCCTGCCAGGCAGCTGTCACCTCAGGATCCGGATCTTTACCTCGATGCACCAGTTTCATCGGAAAATGATGGGTGAGGATTGTTTTACCTTCTGTGCTCACCTCCCCCGACACAATACTCAAGGCCATACTGTCGCCATGCTTAAAAGCGGAAGGGACAAACCAGACATCGCACTTCTCAAGTATTCGTACCGCTTTCAATGTCATAAGCCCAGGGTCCCCGGGCCCCACACCGACTACATAAAATGTTCCCTGCATTCCGCACCTTCCCCTGTTTGATAACCCTCTTTCTATTGCAGGGTAATATTTTTTTCTCTTGCTGCATCCGCAATATGCTTAACGAACAAATCGGCAAACTGATCATTGGAACCTAACCCTTCAAGTACAGGCTGAACATCATACCCTTCTTTAACAAGTAGTGACTTCCAGCTATCCTCTTCAGTCCCGGCCATATCATTTACGGCATGATCTCCAGCCACAATCATAAAGGGACGAAGAACAATTTTTTTATTTTTTGTCTGTTTCAGCTGGCCCAGAAAGTCCTCCAGTGCAGGTGCTCCTTCAACTACTCCTATAAAGGTCACAACCCCGGGATACATTTCCCGCATCTTTTTTTGTGTTTCACCATAAATCCCAGTTGACCAGTGTTCATTGCCATGGCCCATATAGATAAGCATGGCCCCTTCTTTCTCGGCCATTTTTATATCCCCCTCCAGTGTCTTTACCGCTGCTGCGACATCGTCATGGTAACTATAGACATCACCTGGCATACCAAGAGCCGGTCGTCCCATGACAATACTTTCAAACGGCCTCCACTTTTTCTTCATGGTTTTGATGGAATTAAAAGCCTCAACATACGCTTTGAGATCGTACGACTGTTCCATAAAAAACATATGAGTCGGCTGAACAATGATATTACGGTATCCACCGTCACGCAAGTCACCCAGAGTTGAGATGATATTCTCCACATAGAGAATTTCCCTGGGTATTCCCATATCCAGCCACTTCTGTGGGTCACTCTGCCTCTTTTTCCAGACAGATCGAATTATATTAGAGGTGAAAGTAACCCGGACCTCAGTACCCGGATATGCATTTTTGACTCGTTCGATGATATTCGTAATTGATTTTATAGCTGAAGGGACAGTGGTACCAAAACTTGCGATAATAATCGCGGTTTTCCCCTTGGGAACCACATAATTTGATGCTGTTGCCATGGACGACAACAGAAACAGAATAATAAAAATTAACGCGACAACACCTTTTCCCCTATTGCACATTAGCTCTCTCCTTTTCAACGATGATTCTGATCTGGAGATAAAAAAATCCCCGAATCAAATTAATTGATCCGGGGATTCCCTGTTTTCCTCGTATCGACCGGCCCCCTTTTCCACGGGAGTACCATATCTCATATTTCAGGCAGGTTTTCTGACTTCCGGTTCATCCATCTTTCACGCCTTCCCAGGTATACCCCAGTGGCCTCAGTATGAAATTTGTCCCCGGTTACAGCGGCGGGCCCGTCCCCGAATTACACGAGGTTCCCTATTAAGCTTTTTACAGCACCTAAAATCAACTAACACATACCAAAATAAAAAAGAGGAAGTCAACTGTTTTCTTAAATACAGAAACTAATAACCACCCTTACCAGAGTACAAAATGCCGCCATCTATTAAAAAATTATTACTATTTCCTTTCTACGGTTTCACGTGTATTATCGCTCTGCATAAAAAAGAGGATGTCCTCCTCCCTGTCTGCCAACTGGTGTACTAATCTGCTATGGAACAGAGCTTTGTCGCACAGATATGGCCACAACTTGTCTGGCCACTCATAAGGATCACCTTTTTCATTTCCATCGGGCTGATCATTGCGAATTGCATTGAAAGCCTCAACTGGACAAACAGACTGGCGGCCCTGGCTCGTCCACTCATAAAGATGGGGAGACTGTCACCAATCACAGGTGCCAGCTTTTCTGTCGCTTTTTTTTCCGGGGTGTCCGCAAACTCAATGCTGGCAGAAGCCTATGATGCGAAAAAAATAACCCAATCCGAGCTGATACTAGCCAATCTTTTCAACTCGCTCCCCAGGTTCTTCCTGCACCTTCCCACGGTTTTTTTCCTCACGGTACCTCTTATCAAAGAAGCCGCCGTTATTTATGTGGGTCTTACCTTTGCTGCAGCTCTCATCCAGACATTTCTCGTCGTATTTTCTGGCCGACTCATCCTGCCGATCAGTACTGAACCGATTATCATAAAAACCAGTGATAAAGGAAAACCGAGCTTCAAGGAAGTAACAGCAAAAAGTCTGAAGCGATTAAAAAAACGTATGTTGAAGCTCTTAAAGTTCATGATCCCCGTATACGTTCTCTTTTTTCTTTTAAACTGGTATGGTCTATTTGCCAAACTGGAAGAACTCATCGCCGCTAAGGCATGGTTTCTCAACTGGCTGAGCCCGCAGAGTCTTGGAATTGTCATTCTCCATGTAACAGCCGAGTTCTCGGCAGGTCTGGCTGCTGCAAGTGTGCTACTTGCAGAAAACAGCCTCTCCGTGAGAGAGGTGGTACTTGCACTACTCGTCGGTAATATTCTGGCTGCGCCAATACGTGCTCTTCGGCATCAACTTCCCTATTACACAGGGATTTATAATCCCGGTCTTGCTCTGCAGCTTGTTACCATCAGCCAGTTCGCTCGTGGGTTCTGTGTCATTGTTGTTGCCATCTGCTATTATTTTTTTACCCGACAATGATTTATGATGGCGCCTAAAAATCTAAATTTTTGAAGTCCATGTCTAAACAGTCATCAAAAAGATTTACAATCCTGATAATGGTACTGACACTGGCACTCTTGAGTGGTGTTGTTTTCTCGACAGGAATGGGGTTTATCAGTATCTCGGCAGGAGAAATTCTGAGGACTGTTTTTTCCTCTCTAACCAACAGCCCCTCTCTTCTTGACGGCATTGACACTACAATCCCATATGTAGTTATGGATGTACGGCTGCCCCGAATTCTCACAGCCACCCTGGTTGGTGCGGGCCTTGCCATGAGTGGTGTTATCTACCAGGGTATTCTCCTGAACCCTCTTGCCGACCCGTACACACTTGGTATTTCCAGTGGGGCCGCCTTCGGAGCCTCGCTTGCTCTGCTGGCCAACCTCACCATGTTCAACCAGTTTTCAATACCGCTTTTTGCTTTTACTGGAGCTGTGATAACTCTTTTTATTGTTATTCATCTCTCCACTTTTAATGGTCAAATTTCGGCAAATACTCTCATCCTGTCAGGCGTCATTGTTGGTGCAATTCTTTCAGCGGGAATCAGCTTTCTGAAATATCTGGCCGATGAACAGGTTGCCATCATTATATTCTGGTTAATGGGATCCTTTATCTCCAGCAGCTGGAGTAGTGTTCTCACCATTGCTATAGCCGTACTTCTGGGAGGAATGGTAACTTTCTATTTCGGTCGCGACCTGAATATCATCAGCCTTGGTTCCCGCTCCTCTGATGCACTCGGTGTAGAAACAGCAAAGGTTCGTATTATTCTTCTTCTTACAG
Organism: Desulfobulbaceae bacterium; assembly: GCA_030632405.1. GTDB lineage: Bacteria > Desulfobacterota > Desulfobulbia > Desulfobulbales > Desulfocapsaceae > Desulfomarina. The sequence goes on from DAOVUU010000094.1 coordinate 5,900, forward strand.
CCTCTTTTGTCACCGCCATCTGTGTAGCAATGACAGGAATTATTGGTTTTATCGGTCTTATAGTACCTCACCTGATGCGTTTTTTTGTTGGACCGGACAACCGAAAGCTGCTTCCTGTCTCGGCGATAGCCGGCGGTATCCTCCTGCTCTCAGCCGACACCATTACCAGAGCTGTGCTGCCGGTTGAAGTTCCCATCGGAGTACTCACAGCACTCATCGGCGGCCCGTTTTTCTGTGTTATTTTCAGGAAAAGACAAAAACGGGGCCGGCATGAATAATTTTCCACTCTATGATATAGACAATGTCTCTTTTGCATACGACACGGCTATGGTACTAAAAGATCTCTGCATCAAGCTGCAGAAGGGAAAATTTTACGGCATCGTAGGCCCCAATGGCTGCGGAAAAACGACTTTCCTCGATCTATTGATCGGGAACAAAACACCCGGGTCAGGCTCAATCTTTTTTAAAAGCAAGCCCCTTCCCTCCTACCGCCGCAGGGATCTGGCACACTGGATAAGCCTCGTCCCGCAGGAATTTGACACTGGTTTCGGCTACACCGTAGAAGAGGTAGTATTGATGGGACGCCACCCCTACATTAAACGGTTTGGTTCACCGTCAGCAGAAGATTGGAATCATGTCGGTCGGGCGATGGAAACAATTGGTATCAGTGAGCTTAAAAACCGCTATACGAGTGAACTGTCCGGAGGGCAAAAACAGCGCGCCGTTGTCGCTCGTGCACTTGCACAGGATACAGATGTACTTATCTTTGATGAAGCTACTTCCAGCCTCGATGTAAAATATACGCTGCAGATTTTCAATGTTGCCAGGAAACTGGTAAATAAGGAAGACCGAACAGTAATTGCCGTCATACATGACCTCAATCTGGCTGCTGCCTATTGCGATGAAATTGTTTTTATGAAAAATGGACGGATTCAACAACATGGAAATACAACGAAAGTAATGACCCCAGAAACAATAATGAACGTTTTTGGTGTCACCACAGAAGTATCTCTTGATCCCTTCAGTCAGACTCACCAGGTGAGCTTTCAATATTGGGATTGAAATAATGCACCTTTACCTCTGTCATCAAATCTTTTTATTTCTACGCTGTGTACACTTTGAAAGAAAACACCTCCTCCTTTTCTGCCTGCTGTTGACCCACACCATTCAGTCAGTTAATGCAGGACATGCATCGGTTATCACAGATGATTCCGGGAGACAAATCCCAGTCAACAGACCTTTTACACGAATAATTTCTCTTTACTCCGCACATACCGAGAATCTCTGCAGGCTCGGGACAGAGAAACAGATCATAGGAATATCTCAATCAGACGACTATCCCCTGACAATTCTTGACAGACGACGCTTTTCCTATCGGGAAGATCCTGAAAAATTTATCGCAGCACACCCTGATCTGGTTCTGGTTCGACCCATGATAGAGAGATCCTATCCTCAATTTATAAAAAAACTCGAACAGGCGGGTATCACCGTATTTTCTCTGCAGCCAGGTTCCGTTGATGAACTTTTTACCTATTGGAAAACTTTAGGATTTCTCACAGGTAAAGAAAAAGAAGCAGACGAGATGATAATCTCCTTTAAAGCCGGTCTGAAAAAAGTACAGGACAAGGTCACAGATGTGCCGCCTGGATCAAGACCCAGGGTATATTTTGAATCTATTCACCGCAAAATGAAGACCTTCTCACAAACCGGTATTGCAATGTATGTACTGGAACAGGCAGGCGGAATTAATATAGCTACAGACGCCCGGCAAGTACGAAAGACCAATATTGCCGCCTACTCTAAAGAACGTATCCTGAAACATGCAACTGAAATTGACATCTTTCTCGCCCAGAGAGGCAGAATGAACCCGATAAGTAGAAAGGATATCCTTGAAGAACCAGGCTTTAACGCGATAAAGGCTGTAAAAGAAAACCGAGTATTTCTTATTGAAGAATCCCTGGTATCACGGCCCACATTTCGCATTCTGGAAGGTATTGAAAAGCTCAACAGTCTCTTCTACCCAGCAAACCCAAACTAACTGCCAATTATGGGGCATACACAAGTACCCTCTTTTATTATCGCAGGCACTTCGAGCGGCTCAGGTAAAACTACCATTGCCCTCGGATTGATGGCCGCATATAAGGCCCGGGGATTACGTGTGCAACCCTATAA
>DAOVUU010000271.1 GCA_030632405.1 Desulfobulbaceae bacterium
GCAAGAGTTTCTCCTTCCTGCATACGCATAATATCACAACGTTTAAAGGCATCATCAAATGGTTGTTCCAATATGGACCATAGATCTTCCAGATTTTCATTTTTCCGCTCACTGATCAGTACATCCGGATAAGAAGCCAACGTTGCAGCAGAACTACCATCCTCTATGCCAAACTCCTGAGAGAGGGCAGCAAGAGCATCGCGGTATTCTCTGGCCAGGCCAAGATTAGCTTTTATTTCCATCAGATCAGTGAAATCACCGGTTACACCCAGGAATAAATCCACATGTCCCCTGTAATGAAACATTGAAACTTTCTTGCGTATTCTTTCTTCCAGAGCAGAATATCCCTTCGGGAGCTTCATTTTCAGGTCAAAATACCTATGATTGACGCTTCGTGTCTCAACTGTCCAGACTCTTCCCCCATTCTCAACTTCACCTCTGCCGAAACCGGTCATACTTTTTACTGCCATCTAATTTCCATAATTTATTATTTACGATACCATCGCTAATTACTTATGCCTCAAACAACAAAACGATGCGGGAGTGCTCCCCCGCATCGTTTTGAACACTAACCATCAACCCCATGAAACTCTATTTCTTAGCCATCGCCTCATTCAGCTTTTGCACTATGGCATCACTTATATCGATCTTTTTATCAAAGTAGATGACACCACCCTTTGAATCCATTATCGCGGAATAACCATTTTCCAGACCAAAGGTGTCAACCACCTTCTCAAGAGCTTTAAGGATGGGCTCAAGTTCTTTGTCCTGCAGCTGTTTCATTTCAAAGCGGGCATCTTCAGTTTTAGCCTGAAGCTCTCTACCATTTTTCTGAAACACTCGAATCTTTTCAGCCTTTTTTTCTTCGCTCCAGGCGGAACTCTTTTTCTTAATTTCATCCTGCAGCTCTTTAAGAGCGTTTTCCTCTTCTTTAAAACTGTCCTGGAGATCCTTCATTTTCTGTTCAAATCGAGTCTTTGCCTCTTTACCCGCGTCACAGGAAACTATAATCTTTTGAACATTCATTACACCGATTTTAAGATCAGCGGCGAATCCGTTGTTTATGGTTAAACAGGTCACTATCAGGAAAACACCTGACAGCACCATTCTATATAAAGCCATTTTTTTTCTCCCTAACTAAATAAAAGTACAATGTATCACATCGTAAAAACTCTGAATCCGCCTCGTTGCTGCAATCATCATGTCATTACAACATAACTTGATACGTCGAAATAATATAACTTTTTCTCGAATCGTATATGCTATCTGTACTTATATATTTGAAATTCTAACTTTTCTACGAGATTGTCACAAAAAAGCTTCTTACTGCTGTACGACAAAATCAGCTCTTCTATTCTGAGACCATGATAATTCGTCATGACCGTGGAGCAGCATCCTCTCCTCCCCATAACTCACCGTTATCAATTTCGCTTCATCAGCACCCAGATTAACAAGATATTTTTTCGCACTCTGGGCACGTCGCTCGCCAAGTGCCATGTTGTATTCATTAGTACCTCGAGGATCACAGTTCCCCTCAATTCTGACCACTTTTCCAATTTTTTTCACAAACTCACTGTTTGTTTCGATACGAGCCACCTGGTCAGCTTTGATATCAGAAGAATCAAAATCAAAATAGACGGGAAGCATCCCCTCTGTCGTACGTCCCTCATTGATGCCAAGTGATTTTGAATCCAGAGACTCTTCAACACCCATTGCCTCACTCTTGGTGTCTGCTGTTTTCAATGCTTCATCGGTATCGGTTTTTTTCCCGCAGCCTGACAAAGATATTACAGATAGACACAACAAGGTAGACAACAGTACTTTTACTTTTTTATCCATGGTAAGAACCTCCAGAAGTCCCGGTATGTTTTTAATTTTTAAATGACAACACAAGAACACTGCCAAATACAATCCCTCAAATGAAGTCAAATCTGTATATCAGAAATATTATCCATATTAAATTTTTTTTTATGTAACATTTATCCTGGAGAAAAGCTACTTACTATTTCTATTTTGAGAAGGGTACTTCACTTTACGCTAGTGATAATTAGTATTTCAGATTATAAAACAGAGTTCAGTAGTTTTCCATCACCCAACTCCTATCCTTTTTTGTGCGATGGCTTCGCAGTGGAGATTTTAATGGCCAAAGTAAATATCAGCCCCACCAGAACAACTAACAAGACAATTCGCACTATTGATCGTAAACGTGAACAAGAGCGACGCAGAATGTTTCATTTTGCTAAAGACAATGCTCCTCAATTTGCTGCAAAACTGGCCCAGCGCGTTATCGACAAAAAAATTATTGAAACAACATCCGCTGACTCAGTCCGAGAGGCATTTGAAAAACAACTCAATAATCTTGGCTATATAGATGAATTCGAATTGCAAATGAAAATAGCACCAATACGAACCATAGCCCAGGACCCCAATGTGGTCAGCCTCTTTTTCACTCAGTATATAATCGAAGATCTTATCGACAACCCTGCAATCCAAGACGTTTTTGGCGATGATCTTGATATCTACAGAGCTGTCGATTCGGTGTTCAGAGTATTACGCCCCTGATGCTCCACCCTACTTCTCGCCCTGTACTCCTGACGGCAGACGCACAGGGCAACATAACAGAGTTTACTGAACTTGAAGTTGTCGGCATGAGTAACGGTCACTTTTATCGACCGGAACCGGAGGATTTCATAGCTCTCCCCAAAGGCAGTGAGCTGTTTGCCCTGCCCAGCCGCCTACCCGTAGGCTGGGATCCAGTCGAGAATGAACCGGTGCTTCTTGACCAGGATCCGAATGCCAAGGGGCAACCTGTACAGGCGGTGGCGGCATTTATGTCTCCGGCACACACTTCAATATTCACCTCCGCCTACCAAACGCTGCCGAAAGCGCCAACACTCCCCCTCTTTGCCTATACCGCTGTCGGCTGGCATCGTGGCAAATTCTGGGTTACAGCATTTCGCAGTGACCAGGACAAGAGGCAGGACAGGGATCAATATGATCAGGGCACGGTTGAAAAACGTACAAGAAAAAAACTTAAAGCATATAAGGACAACCGTCTCATTCAGCATCTTGGAAAATGCTGCCTTACCTACGGCTGTCCGGCCGCCCGTAACTATTTTTTAGACCGCTGGGAAGCACCCCTTCCATCTTCTCCGGACTGCAATGCACGCTGCATCGGCTGTATTTCACTACAACCTTCGGGGGGTTGCTCTGCAACCCAGGACCGAATTACGTTTGTACCTACCCCCGGTGAGATATGTGAACTGGCAGCAGCCCATCTGATGCAGGCCGAAAATCCAATTGTCAGTTTCGGACAGGGCTGTGAGGGCGAGCCTCTCCTCCAGACGGATACTTTAGACGCAGCCATCAGACTGATCCGGAGCAGAACCGATAAGGGAACTATTAATCTCAACTCCAACAGCAGTCTACCCAACAGTGTTGCACGTCTTGCCGCAGCAGGTCTCGACAGTATACGGGTGAGCCTTAATTCTGTTCAGGACAAGTACTACAACCTCTATTATCGTCCAAAGGGATATACCTTTTCAGATGTTAGACAATCCATCAAGGTAATGAAAGACAGTGGCCGGTTTGTCTCACTCAACTATTTCATCCTGCCGGGGGTGACCGATTCGGAACAGGAATTTGAAGCGCTCTGCCGCCTTATCAAATCTCACTCCCCGGATTTCATCCAGCTGCGCAATCTGAATATGGACCCCGAATGGTACCTCAACATACTGAATTTCCCAAAAGAATCATCCTCACTCGGCATCAGCAACTGGTTACTGCTGCTGAAAAAGGAATTCCCGTCACTTCAGTTCGGCTACTATAATCCTCAAGTTAATGCGCTTTCATAAACAAATTAAGTCAGGTAGAGGTGTTCTCATCTGCCATTTGACAGAATTATTCAATTTTTTATTGAATTTATCAGCGGATAATATATTATACCACGTGGTAAATTTTATTAAGAACTTTCAACAACTGGAGCTGCACCATGGATCAACTGCCTAATATGCGTTTAACCACCCAAAGACAGATTATTCTCGAAGAACTTGGCAAGGTAACTTCACATCCTACCGCCAATGAAGTGTACGATATGGTGCGAAAACGACTGCCGCGCATAGGCCTTGGCACTATATACAGAAATCTGGAGCTTATGGCAGAAAGCGGAATTATCCTGAAACTGGAAGTGGGTGGAACCCAGAAACGATTTGACGCCACCGTTGAAAAACATTACCACATTCGCTGCACCGATTGTGGCAGAGTGGATGACGTTGATATCGAGGTGCAGGAAAAAATCAACCAAATTGCTGCGGAGTCCTGTGAGTACAAGATTCTAGGTCACCACATTGAATTCTCCGGCATCTGCAGGGAGTGCTCCACAAAAAAACCATCCATCCACTGAAGTTTAGCTGAAGATAACTTTACAGAACCGGCGTTTTCCAACCTTTACTAATAGTTCTCCGTGGGGTTGTACAACGTCGGCAACATCAGTAATTTTCTCTCCATCTATCGATACAGCATTCTGCTTGATCA
>DAOVUU010000090.1 GCA_030632405.1 Desulfobulbaceae bacterium
AAGAAAGGTTATTTCGTCTGCCCCTTCTTCATAATATCTTTTGGCAAGTTCAACAGGTTTACCAAGATTTCGCACCTCTCCCTTCTCTTTAACATCGTATTGATCTCCTTTGGTAACGACGAGGTCTCCAGTACTATTGCTGCGAACATCCAGACAGGCGATAATTCTCTTCGCTATTTTTGTCTTTTTATTTTCATCGTCTATGGTCCTTACAGACTGCAGTGGAGCATCGTCACGGGGCCTGAGGTAATTCTCGAGCATTTTGAGACCGACAGGGCCACTTTTTTCGGGATGAAACTGGAATGCAGTGACGTTTCCTTTCATAACCGCCGAGACAAAGTTGATACCATAGTCTGTAGTTGTAAGAATCCAGTCTTTTATCAGAGGATCTGAAGATCCATAATAGGAGTGCACGAAATAGAGTTTTTCTCCACTGTAACTGCCCAGCAAAGCAGATTTTTGATGGAGGTTAATTCCATTCCATCCTATCTGGGGTACTGACAATTTTCCTTCTGGAAATTTTTTTATTCTAGCTGGAATAATGCCAAGGCCTGGAATTTCCGGTGATTCTTCACTCCCTTCAAACAACACCTGGAGTGCAACACAAATCCCAAGGAATGGTTTATTATCTTTAATACGTCGTATGAGTGGTTCCACATATCCTTTGTCACGAAGGCGATCCATTACCAGCCCAAAACTGCCTACTCCCGGGAAGATCAATTTGTCCGCTGACAGTATATCGTCTGGTGTTTCTACATCTTTTACCGTAACACCTAGTTTATGTATTGCGTTTCTGACACTCCGGATATTACCTGCCCCGTAGTCCAATAAAGTAACCATTGTCTTATTCCTAGATCTTATAATTGGATATAATATCGTCCCTCGGCACACTGTCTACAGAGAATCTCTTCCTTAACCAGCAGATCTCTTTTATCTTGGACCCAGTCAAAGCATTGAGTGCATTGTACACGTTTTAACGGTCTACCGGGCATATTCTCATCGGGGATCTTAACCTCAACATTCTGGACACGAAAAAGTTCATCTTCAGTCATTATTTTATATGCTTCCAGTTGACGCTTGTACTTATTAGAGATTTCTGCACAATATTTTTTTGAACTGTCCCTGGCCTCCTCGAGAGCTGTTATTCTGACAGCTCTGTTTGTTTCAAGATTGACAAAACATGCCGCCATCACACCATAGTCAAGCCATTTCATCGATCTTTTTCCAAGGCTGCAGCCTGTAACCGATTGAATTGCATCCGTTGCACACCTATCTATTTCAACAATTACATAAAGTTTTTTTCTATCAACTCCTTTAGGGTCATCGATACCAATAAGAGATAGAGCAAGTAAGCACATCCGTACTCCAATGACCTGACCGGCACAAATATGACCGTGGACCCGAGTAGATTCTTCTAACAATTCTTCAAAAGTTTTCATGTTGGTCCCTCAAATTAAGGATAAACTCAGGCTGTGGATTCCTCGCATTTTTTTTGAGATAAACCTGGAAATGTAAACATTAAAACAGAAAGAGGTCGTTCCCGTTCAGGAACGACCTCTTTAAAGAGACATAAACTATCAGTATATCCAGTTACAACATCACCTCACCTCACCCCATCAAACTAAATTACTACAGGGGAGACAGAGAAGATAACAACATTACATGTTTCCCGTTAATGTGTTCATTCTGACACTGTAACCTTTACTGATTATACCCTAAGATCTACTGACAGTTACCGTATCTTGGAATTCATGATCTAACAGGAATTAATTGATAGTCTCTGACAATTTACTACCGGCTTTGAATTTTGCGACTTTCTTTGCCGGAATCTTAATGGCTGCACCTGTCTGGGGATTTCGCCCCTGACGAGCCTCACGATTAGAAACAGAAAAAGTACCGAATCCAACTAGGGTGACTTTGTCGCCTTTTTTCAGAGTTTCAGCGATAGCAGTGAGGGTACCATTCAACGCCTTCTCTGCGGATGCTTTGCTAATATCTGCTGCACTTGCGATGCTCTCAATAAGTTCCTTCTTGTTCATGAACTCCTCCATGGTTGAAATTTTTTAACAATTCGACAGACCAGCGATTGTTATTTTTTTCTTCTTGAGATGATGCTTTACCCAAACTCTCTTTAATTGTCAAAGAAAAAAACGCTGCACGCTTTCTGACATCTAATTAAACGAGAAAAACGTGTCAATTCCTTTGTATTCAAGGTTCCACGCTCTCACATTGGCACCATAATTGAATCACAAACCAGAATCAAGCAGAAAATTGCTCAATTTTCAATTCTACAGTTCCAATTCATTTTTACTATCACCTGTGATTAAAACTCAAGGCAACATCTCCGAGTTTTAATGAATAAAAATAGGATGTTATCTGTTTCCTGTTAGACGATGTGACAATTTTTTCCATATCCGCAGCCTGAAGTTCAATAATCACATAAGATCCTCGGGGCTTGACCCTGCAACCTGAAAACCCGATTTTTAGAAGGAATGATTCTGCCCGGTCAATGAGTTTCAATGTTTCTGCATCAATTTTTAATCCTGTTTGTATCCTCGTGGCAAGACATGAGTTGGAGGGCAGGTTATGATTGGAGAGACCAATCTCTCTAGCCAACTTACGGATTTCTTTTTTTTGAAAACCGGCGTAGAGTAGTGGTGTTTTGATACCGAGTTCCTGCAGAGCTTTGTGTCCAGGTCTATCCTCCGCTGTATCATCTACATTTGTACCGTCAATCAGAACATACTGTGCTTCATCCCTCATCGACTCAGTCAGGAGAGAATACATTTTTTTCTTACATAAATAACATCGTTCTGTACTGTTTTCGACAAAGTCTTCCCATTCAAGGGGTTCAGCGGAAATTTCTTTATGTGATATCCCTGTAAAAAGTGGCTCCTTTACAATGGCGCGGCAGTTAACAAGAACCTGTTCAGGGAGAACTGGAGACACCAGAGTTAAAGCAACCACATTTGCTCCCCCTAAAGCCTCTTTTGCGGCATAAAGCAGAAGCGTTGAGTCAACACCACCTGAATAAGCAACAGCTGCCTTCTCATATTGTTTGATAGATTTGATGAGACAATGCCATTTGTCCTGAAGTATGTCTTCACAGCTCATTTCGTTCCATCGGGTAGGAATTCAGCGGGTTTATTGAGCAAAAAAAGTCCGCTCTTAATGCGTTTTTTCAAAATTTCTGCAATTTCCCGCGCCTTTACTACACTGGAAAGTGGTGCGGTCTGAACTATTTTTCCGTTGACCATGATTTCCCCGGATTTTAATTGAGCATAGCTGACTTCACCGTAACTCCGGGCGATACCATTTGTATAATCGTGCCCATAATCGATGATCTGGGTAACAATGTCACGATCTGAAACACCAGTGTATTTCGCCATCTCGGCATTGAGTATCGGAATCGGCACCCCTAGTCCAATAGCCATGCTATTACCATATCCCTGAATGGATACCCCTCTTAACCAGTCTGCCGACATCTGTTTGAGGTCACCCTGTACCATGAGTGTCCCAGCCGGCTTTGTCGGTACACCACCACTATTTCTCGGAGCTGTGGGATTATGCTGCGTTCCTTTCCAGGTCACGTAACCATACCCGCCTCCCAGGAATATTTTTGTCCCTACTCCAATGGTTTTATACAATGGATCATTGAGTAAAGGACTTAACTCTCCTGCACTGCAATAATTCGCATTCTGACAGTGAGGTTTAAGCATTCCCATATAGGTGTATACTGCTTTTTCAGATAAATTTACCGCACAATTATAGTTCTGATACCCATTTCTTGGATTACAGAGCAGTGCATAGGAAAGATCATCTAATTTTATATCTTTTTTCATTTTTCTGGCAGCGTAACAGTCTGTTCCATATGCTTTTGCTTCCAGAAAAACTTTTCTTCCGCGCAACAAATCCTCAATCACGTGACCGCCACCATAGAGGAATTCCCCCGGGTAAATTTTATTTAACGGATCATCCTCAGCTGGTTCAGTAACTCCCAGGTAGGCATCAACTGCGGCAAGGCCTGCATAGGCCGAAACTTTGTTAAGCCAGACCTTAGAAGCCTTTATGGTTGGGGTCATCTGTCCAAAATTAAAGAACATTCCTGAAGAGCACATCGGTGCAAAGGTTCCGGTGGTGACAATATCTACACTGGCTGCAGCGCCTTCGGCCCCTTCTCTTTTTACGATATCAACCATCTCCTCGGCGGTTACAACGACGGCCTCTCCCGACTTAATTCTGGCGTTGATCTCATCATATGTCTTGCTAATTTTTTTCTTGTTCATAGTTTTTCCAGTGTTAAGCTCTAATACAGGAATCTTGACATTACCATTTCTTTACCCTACTTTATTTGTTTTTCAAGCATTTGGTCAATATCAAAATGGTTTACAGTGTAAATAGGTTAAAAGACAGAATGAAAACTGAACGAAAAAATGAGATAACTTCGACCCGAGATCAGATAGATGCCATAGACGATCAGATTCTTTCCCTACTCAAAAACCGCCTCAGCTGTGCAAAGGAGATAGGTAAGCTAAAAGATGCCGGTAACAGAGCAAAATGGGATCCCCTGCGTGAAAGGCAAATCTATGATCGTCTCCTCCTGAACAATGAAGACTACTTTCCCAAAAGGGCTCTAAAATCAATCTTCCACGAAATTATAACAACTTGCAGACTTTCACAAAAAAAAGCCGTAGTTGCCTTTTTAGGACCTGAAGCTACGTTCAGTCATCTTGCCGGAGTAAAATATTTCGGCCATTCTGCCGAATATAAGCCACTGGAATCTATTGATGACGTGTTTGCAGAGGTGGAAAAAGGCAGAACACAGTATGGCATTGTACCGGTGGAAAATTCGATTGAAGGTGCTGTATTTTCAACCCTCGACTGCTTTATGAAGTATAAGGTTCAAATTTGCGGCGAGGTAAGGTTGGAAATCAGTCACAATCTCGTATGCAGATCCGGAAACATGAAAGATATCCAGACAGTTGCATCTCATTCCCAGCCCCTGGCTCAATGTCGCCAATGGCTCAGACGGCATCTCCCTTCCGTACCTACTCTCCCGGTTTTTTCAACAGGGGTTGCTGCGCAGATGGCAGCGAACAATCCCAACATAGGTGCTGTAGCTTCTTCCCTTGCAATCAAAACCTATGACTTACAGGTGGTTGTAAAAGGTATTGAAGATTACAGGGGGAACACCACACGATTCCTTGTTATCGGCAAATCAGCACCTTCAGCATGTGGAAGAGACAGAACATCGCTCCTTATCGGACTCATGGATCGACCCGGTGCACTGAATGAAATTCTGACAGTACTTTCAGAAGAGGAAATCAATCTGGCCAAAATAGAATCCAGACCAATTAAAGGTAAGCAGTGGAAATATCTATTTTTTCTTGATATGATGGGTCATATCAGTGAGGAAAAAATACATAGGGGATGTGAAAGGTTAAGTACACTCTGTTCATATTTTGAATGGCTGGGATCATATCCTCAGAGTGATTCACCCACCGATCTGTGACATCTGCCCCCTGCAGGTCAGCCTGCCAGTTTCCCCAAAATCACTTTGCAGAGTATGTCCTTTGGGTTTATCTATGATCGTTTGCCGTATACTCTGCCTTATTCTCTGATCGGAAGCTCCGTTTCTAAGCAAACTTTTTAAATCGGTTTCTTTGTCATTCAAAAGACAGGCCCGGAGGCGTCCCTCCGAGGTCAACCTGAGCCGATTACATTTATCGCAAAAATGATGACTAATAGGAGAAATAAAACCAACAGACCCTTTGTGACCATGAGAATCCTCGAGTGCATACACCCGGGCTGGCCCTTCGTCATATGAACTTTTAAATGGTGTCAGGTGACCGGTTCCGGAAATAACAGCTCTAATTTCATCAGCTTTTATAAATTGCTCTTTTTGCCAACTGCTCTTTTCACCAAGTGGCATAAACTCTATGAATCTTACCTGAAACGGCTCCCTGAGAGCCAGCTGTGCAAAATCAATAAATTCATCATCGTTAATGCCTTTCATGGCAACTACGTTTATCTTCACCCTGAAGCCAATATCTCTCGCCTTTAATAACCCCTGCCAGACTTTATTAAAATCATCTCGCCCGGTAATTTCGAAAAACTTCTCTGGCTGCAGACTATCCAGGGAGATATTAAGATGACGTACCCCCTCCCGATAGAGTCGTTCAGCATAATCTGGAAGTAGTACTCCGTTCGTGGTCAACCTTACCTCATCAAGCCCTTCTATGGAAAACAGTTCATGAATAAAACTGAGTATACCACGTCGCACGAGAGGCTCTCCACCTGTGAGACGGAGTTTATTCATTCCCATCTCCACAGCAATACGTACTACCCTCAACATCTCTTCATAACTGAGCAATTCGGAATGAGAAAGTATTTGTCCTGTTTTAGTATGTTTTGCAGTGTCTTCTTCCCCTTTAGGCATGCAATACATGCAGCGAAGATTACAGCGATCGGTTATAGAAAGACGCAGGTATGATATAGTCCGTGAAAATTGATCGACCAAAGGGTGAAAATGCGGTGTTTTAAGTGTCATTCCAAGTGGTTATTTTTTAAAGATTTATTAACTGGACAAAAGCACGTCCTTTCAAACACTTTTTCCTGTACTTCACTTCCATATTTACTCTATTAAAGATATCTAATACAACCTAAATATTGCATAAAAAACTTTAAAAACCTTAATATGAAAATACTCGGTATAGAGAGCTCCTGCGACGATACAGCAGCGGCAGTGCTTGATGATGAGTTGGTTTTATCGAATGTACTCAGCAGTCAAGACGAGATCCACACCAGATTTGGCGGAGTTGTTCCTGAACTTGCATCAAGACAACACATGCAATCGATCCAGCCCGTCGTCATGGATGCGCTGGCCCGCGCCAACCTGAATCTCATTGACATAGATCTTATTGTTGCAACACAGGGGCCAGGATTAATAGGTTCTTTGCTGGTCGGGTTTTCCTTTGCCAAAGCCCTGTCCTGTGTAAACAAGATCCCATTTGTCGGTGTTGATCATATGGCCGGTCATATCCTCTCTATTTTTTTAGAGGATCCGACTCCATCGTTCCCCTATATTGCAACAGTAGTTTCAGGTGGAACATCGTCAATATATCTCGCCGAAAATCACACCACGTTTAAATTATTGGGGAGAACCAGGGATGACGCAGCAGGTGAAGCATTTGATAAAGTGGCCAAATTCCTTCACCTCCCGTATCCAGGAGGGGTTCACATCTCCAATGCAGCACTTTCCGGAGACCCTGATGCTTTCAAGTTCCCAAGGGCATGGCTGGAAAAAGGATCACTTGATTTTAGTTTCAGCGGATTGAAGACCTCGGTAATGAATCACTGCAACCAGCAAATTCAACAGGACAAAGATCTGCACATTCAAAATATCTGTGCTTCCTTCCAGGAGGCGGTAGTTGATGTTCTGACAGAAAAAACTATCCTTGCTGCAAAAAAACATGGTATTAATACTATAGTATTGGGAGGAGGCGTATCATCAAACCAGAGTCTCAGGGAAAAATTAAAGAAGAAATGCGACACTGAAAATATTTCTTTTTTTGTCCCACGGCCTGCTTATTGTACTGATAATGGAGCCATGATAGCTCTTGCTGGTTCTTATAAATTTAAAGAAACTGGAGAAACATCGCTTGAACAGGATGTGTATTCACGTTCGCAGCTAAGTTGAGCCCAAAATTTGAATTTTAACAGAATAAACAAATATTATTACCTGAGATTCAAACGTTTACGGGGTGATCCAAAAATCCTGGCTGGTGGAACTGCCATCGGGGTATTTATCGGCCTTACCCCAACGATACCGTTACATACTCTTATGGTAATAGCATTTACTCTTGTTACGAGAACGTCAACCATTGCCGGAATCATCTCCAGTTTACTGGTCTGCAACCCGTTGACCTATTTTCCTATTTATTATTTCTCCGTTTCTTTTGGAAACTTGATTACTCCATATGAAATAAACCGAAAATGGCTGGAGATGTTTTTTGATCAGTTGATACACTCGGGAAGCATTCTCGATTCAATCACACTAATCGGTACTTTAGGGTATGAAACTATTATAGTATTAATTACAGGGGGCATTTTACTTGCCCTCCCTCTTGCTCTTGCCAGTTTCTATCTTTCACTCTATTTTTTTCGTAACTATTCAGGTTCA